>JBJTOW010000116.1:0-4894 GCA_046074805.1 Planctomycetota bacterium
ACCCGAAGCGCAAGCGAGGGACGCGCATCCCAACCCGAAGCGCACGTTTTGCAGTTGCACTTTTCCGCCGTACGACGGACTCCCCAGTCCGTCGCTGCGGTGTGAGGCGGCCCGCGTTGATGGTACGACTGTCGCGAATCCCCCTCTCCGCGTAGCGGCGACAGCATGTAGCTCCAGGCTTTAGCCTGGAGCTTTGGGTGACCGGGACGGATTTCCCAGTCCGGCGTCCGTAACAACGGAGCGAATTCGGAAGTCGTCGGCTTGCAATTAAAGTGATAATGCCGACCCACGAATCAGCTATTTACGGAGGTGCGTTGTCGCACCACCTAAGGTGCGAATCAAGCGACCAGATGTATACTCGCCGTCCGTGGTTCTGTTCGCACAGACGCTCCCAATCGAACTTGATCGATAGATCACCCAGTCCCATCCCCTGCATTGCGTCATCTGGAAAAGCCGTCAACCATTTTTGAAGGTCGTTTGCTTCAAGAAAATTAATTGGTGTGAACGGGGACTCGCCAGCGACTGCTTTTCTCACTTGAGCGACGAATCGTTCCGCACATTTCCGCCGCGCGCTTCCGTCTCCGTATCGCGAAATGTGGTTGCCAGTTTCTAAAATTGTGGCCATTGGCAAAAACAACGTTTCCTTGTCTTTTAGCTTTTGCGTTAATCCATCAATAATCTCTTGGTGTCGTTTCGCGCGTAGAGGAACATTGATTATTTCAACAAAGATCGAGGTGTCGACGAGGCAAATCGCCTTCATTCGGCCGACTCCTTAACTAACTCTTCAAGCCAAGCCAGCGATTTTTGGGTGAATTCCTCTTCCGTCGTCTTGTCTTTTAGGAAGCGATCTAGGACTCGTGTTGTGACGAGTTCACCCAGAGAAGCCTGCGCGACCATCTCTGGGTATCGTCTGGTGTCTCCTAATCGCACGATGCGGCTATCGCCGGCGTCCGTGTCGCGGTAACAGCAGAGAACGTCAACGAGTGAACTGTTTGGCAACGCGTCCAGTAGAGCGGGGTTGTGTGTCGTAACCAATATTCGCAGATTACGAGCCTTTCCGACTGCCCGGATTTGCGACACTAAGTTTTCCGCTCGACTGGGGTGAACACCGTTGTCGATCTCCTCAATGATGACCAAGGAACCGGTGGGAGCGCTGAGCAGCACTCCGGCAACAGCTAGCACTCTCAGTGTGCCGTCCGAAAGCAGTGGTGCGTCAACCTCGCGATCCTGGCCGCCGAACGACTCCACCAGACGAACCATGACGTCGCGCCGCTCCGTCTCGATAAACGTAACGTCCACGATATTTTGCTCGGGCAGCGATCGAATGAAATCAAGAAGATGTTTCTTGCCTGCGTTATCTTTACAAACATGAAAGAGCACACTGGATAAATTCGAGCCGTTCTCCTTCATATCGCGATCATTCTCGTAAGAGTAGTCTCGCATAGCCGGCGGTCGCGGATCGAGGAAGATTATCTTCTTTAAAGTCTCGCGAAACACTTTGGTGACGGAAGGTATCATCCTTTGTGATTCGTCGTGCTTTGACTCAAACCGTCCCGGGCTTTCAAGTTGGTAAAATATGGCTTGGCGGTTGGAGCAAGGAATATGTGGCTTGTTTCGCCCTTTCTTAAAATTGTTGTACATGACGCTGATTTCGTCTGAATGCAGCGCTGGCGGACTATCGACCCTGTACAATGGCAGGTCTGCGTCATCACCCATCCCTGTCGGCGCTTTCTGGGTGACCTGCTCACCTGTGATTGCCAACTGATCGTCCACAAGAAGTCCGATTGAAACTTCAAGGTTGGCCCAGTCTCCGGGAATCGACGAGAACTGGCAGCCCAATGAAAACGAACTGTCTTTATGCTGAAACAAATCAGCCGCCTGTCCGCGAATGAGGCGATCGTTTCCCTGAATGTTTTTAGATATATCCTCAAGGCGACTGCCTTTAGCCAACCAAGACAGCAAGCGAACAGCCTCGAGAGCGTTGCTCTTGCCAGATGCATTCGCGCCAATCAAGAACGTAAGCGGCGCGAGCGACAACTCTGCGCTCGTGTAGCTCTTGAAATTCTTGATGGTTATTCGCTCAATCATGGTTCACCTGCTAGGAGGTCGGCTGTCTGTGGCGTGGCGCAATCGCGTCGGGATGCCAATGCACAACCACTACGCTTTGCCTAGATGACGCGCAAAGACGTCCTTGACGCGGGTCCACATCGCGTCGCTCAATACGTGGCCCGTGTTGGATTCCACGAAATGCGTAAAGTTCTTCTCGGCGTGCTGCGATTCGTACGCGCGGCGGATCGTCTCGAGCCCGCGACGCGCCTCTTCGATGGGACTGCCGCCGTCCAGTTCCCCCAAATTCAGGTGCAACGCCCGCGGCGCGATCAACGCGGCGATGTCCGGCGTGTCGCCGTACGCGTGCAAACCCGGCACAAAATTCGGAAAACAGTGCAGCAACTGCTCGCGATGGATCGCCGCGTAGGTTGGCAGGCAACAGTTGCCGACAAGCGCGACCAACCGCGGCTCCCACGGTCCCACCATCCAAGTATGCGTCGACCCCATCGAGTGGCCATAGCAACCGAGCCGATCGGCCCGCACTTCCACGCGGCTCGCGAGATAGTCGACCGCTCGCCGCATATCCAAAATATGTTTCCAGGCCAAACATTTGCCGGCGACGACATATTTCAAAAACAGGAATCGCTCGAGATTCCCGCCTTTGTTCTTATATCCCTTCTCCCGCTCGCCGAATCCCAGCGCATCGGGACACAGCACGACATACCCCTCGCGCGCCAAGGCCAGCCCGGTGTGGTGCATCGGGTTGCCTCCGAGCCCCGCCGGTTCCACCATCCCCATCGACCACTGGCCATTGTGTTGATGCCAGATGCAAATGCCCGGCGCCGGCTTCGAGGCTGTCGCTGAATCGGGCGCCAGCAAATACGCCGCGATCCGCTCTCCGGGCTCCACTTCATACGTCACGCGTTCGCGCCGCACGCCGCCATCAAGCCTTTCGGTCGACTCGATCTTCGCGTTCAATGGCCCCGCTTCCGGCCACGGTCCGCCCAATCCGGCCAATAGACGATCGCGAAAGTCCGCCGCTGCCATGGTCGTGCTCCTTGCAGGAAAGACGCTGTACTGATTCGCCCCGCTCCACCCGCGTAAACTCACATCCAATCTGTTAGCTCAAGATTTCCCGCACGATTCGAGCGGGCCGGCCATCGGTCAGCCGCTGTTCCTGGCCGTTGTGATGATAAACCAGCCGTTCATGTTCCAGTCCGAACAGATGCAACAAGGTGGCCTGATAGTCATTGGGCGAAACCACATCGACCGCGGCGCGGTGGCCGAACTCGTCCGTTTCGCCATACGCCAGGCCCGCGCGGACGCCGCCGCCCGCGAGCCAGGTGCTGAACCCCTGGCCGTTGTGATCGCGGCCAACGGTTTCTCCTGTGCCTTCCACGACCGGCAGCCGCCCGATTTCGCCGCCCCAATGAACCAGGGTCGTGTCGAGCAACCCGCGTTGTTTGAGATCCTTGACGAGCGCGGCGGCCGGTTTGTCAGTGCGGCGGCAGATGGCGGGCAGGTTCGCGCGAATGTTTTGATGCGTGTCCCACGGCTGGCCGCCCAGGAACAACTGGACGAAACGCACGCCGCGTTCCACCAACCGCCGCGCGATCAAACAGCGCGTGCCATACTCTTTGGTGGCCGGATCATCGAGCCCGTACAGCCGGTGCGTCGCGGCCGTCTCGCGTTGGATATCGAGCGCCTCGGCAGCCGCCGTCTGCATGGCGGCCGCCAATTCATAGCTGGCGATCCGGGCCTCCAGATCGGCTTCGCCCGGATGGCGTTCGAGATGCATCCGGTTCAGTTCGCGGAGCAAGTCCAGGTTCTGGCGCTGCGTGACGCCGCGGAGTTGCGGCGGAGGCTCGAGATTGAGGATTCGTGGGTCCTTCGGACGAAGCACGGTGCCTTGATAGAGCGGCGGCATCCAACCACTGGACCAGTTATGCACACCGTCCACCGGGTGGCCGCCCGGGTCGGAAAGCACCATGTAGGCGGGGAGGTCCCGCGCTTCGCTTCCCAAGGCGTAGGTGAGCCAAGCGCCCATCGTCGGGCGGCCCGTGACCGCTGGAATCCCGCCATGGAAATAGCGGATCGACACTTCATGGCCGTTGTGGCCCGTATGCATCGACCGGATCAAGCAGATGTCGTCGACGATGCCCGCCAGTTCGGGAAGCAGCTCGGAAATCTCCGTGCCGCACTGGCCGCGCGGCGCGAACTTCCACGGCGAACCCAATAGTTTCTTGCTCGCGCGATTCACAAAGCTGTAGACCACCTCGCCCGGATAGTCGCCGCCGTCCCGGCGCGACAGTTCCGGCTTCGGGTCGGTCAAATCGACATGCGACGGTCCGCCGTGCATGAACAGCGAGATCATCGCTGTCGCGCGCGCTGGCCGAGGCGGCGTCTTCGGTAGCAAGTCGAACACCGGCCGCTGTTGCGGAATCTTTCCCGGCGTCGCGAGCAGACTCTCTTGATCCAGCAGCCAAGCCAGCGCCACGCCACCGATTCCCATGGCGTTGCGGGCCAGGAATTCACGACGCGTTCCCCGCGCCGCGTTCGTCCAAGGACTCGCGACCGCGGCCGAATCCGATTCCGTTCGCGGAGCCACAGAGCTAGGTTCAATCGACATAGAGAAACTCGTTCGAGGTGATCAAGGCTTGACACACATTGGTAATCGCGGCCAGTTCCGCCGCGATCGATTCACCCGTCGCCGCGTGCAGCGACGGTGCCTGCGCGGCGACCAGTTCAAGCGTCAGCCGCAATTCGCGATCGGACGCTGCTCGTCCATACGCCCGCTCAAAAGCTCGAGCCAAAGTCTTGACGGCCGCTGCCGGCCGCGGAACTG
>JBJTOW010000117.1:0-3430 GCA_046074805.1 Planctomycetota bacterium
CCTTCAGCCCCTTGTCGGCCGCCTTTTTGGCGAGCAAACCGGCGGCAAGCATGACCGACGGATTGCTCGTATTGGTGCAGCTGGTAATGGCCGCGATCACAACCGCCCCGTGGCCGATTTCGGTCGCTTGATCGCCTTGCCGAACTGTGCCTTTCCGCGTGAGAGCGTCGTCGTCGAGGTTGTAGCCGCGTTGGGTGAGCGGCGCCTTGAGCGAAGTGCGAAAGGCCGACTTCACGTTTGTCAACGGCAAGCGGTCTTGCGGCCGTTTGGGGCCGGCCAACGACGGCACGACTGTCGACAAGTCGAGCTTGACGGTCTGGGTGTAGTTCAGCGGCGGCGTTTCGTCGGTGCGGAACAGGCCTTGCTCCTTCATGTACCGTTCGAGCAGTTCGACGTCCTGGGCGGAACGGCCGGTGCGGCGGAGGAATTCGAGCGTCTCCGCATCGACCGGGAAGAAGCCCATCGTCGCCCCGTATTCCGGCGCCATGTTCGCGATGGTCGCGCGGTCGGCCAGCTTCATCGCCGACACGCCCGGACCGAAGAACTCGACGAATTTATTCACAACGCCCACTTTACGGAGCATTTCGGTGATGGTGAGCACCAAGTCGGTCGCCGTCGCGCCCGGGGCCAATTCGCCCGACAATTCCACGCCCACCACTTCGGGCAAGAGCATGTATTGCGGCTGGCCGAGCATCGCGGCTTCGGCTTCGATACCACCAACGCCCCAGCCCACCACGCCCAACCCGTTGATCATCGTGGTGTGGCTGTCGGTGCCAACCAGTGTGTCGGGCAGAGCGACCGGTCCGAGTTTATCCTCGCGAACAAAGACGCCTTTCGCCAAGTATTCGAGATTCACCTGATGCACGATGCCGACATTGGGCGGCACCACCCGGAAGTTGTTGAACGCCCGTTGGCCCCAACGAAGGAACTCGTACCGTTCCCCGTTGCGTTCAAACTCGAGATCCACGTTGCGTTGGAGAGCGTCGGCGGAGCCGAAGTTATCAACTTGCACCGAGTGATCGATGACCAGATCGACCGGGATCAGCGGGTTGACCCGTTTGGGTTCGCCGCCAAGCCGGCGCATGGCGGCTCGCATCGCCGCAAGGTCAACGACCGCAGGCACGCCGGTGAAATCCTGCATGACGACCCGCGAGACGTGGAACGGAATCTCGACCTTGGCCGGCGCGGCCGCCTCCCATGCCGCTAATTGACGAACGTTCTCCTCGGTGACCACGTACCCGTCGCAATTGCGGAGCACGGCTTCGAGCATGATACGGATGGAGAACGGCAGCCGCGAAACGGCTCCCAACCCCAGTTCTTCGAGCCGCTGGATGCGATACAGCCCGATCGGGCCTTGGCTCGTGGAAAACGTGTCGCGGGCACCAAAGGGATCAAACACCGTCTTGGGAGCGCTCATGGATGCTGTTGACTCGGCGGCCCGCCGAGCTCCTGAAGAAAAACGTCCTTTGTCCATCGCAGGGATGGCGATCGCTCGGGATTTTGCTCCGAGCCATCGACCATTTCCGCCCGTCCGCCGCCATGCGGCGAACCTACCGTCGCCACCCGCCACCGCCGGCAACCGTTTCGCAAAATGTATCGAATCCGGCCGCCGCCGTGTAGCCGGACACGCACGGACGCCGTAGCGGCCGGCCGAGCGGCCATGGCGACGTGGATGGCGGCATCCGTAGAACCCGCTCTAAACGGTCGCGGACCGGAGCCGGTAAAGGCGCGGCGCCGGTTGCGGGACGACGCCGGTCTACAACGACGCGAGAAGAGCGGCTATTTGCTGAGCGAGTCGTCCAGGAAGGTGATCAAGGCCTGCGTGGAGGGATCGTCAGCTCGGCCTAATTCCGCGTTGATCCGCGTGTGATTCGTTTCCTTCGCGCCGAACACGGTCGTTGGGATGCCCGCTTCCTTGAGCACGGCTCCAAGCCGCTGGGCTTGGGCGGAGACGTCGGGATGGTCGGCGACGTGCAGGATCAGAAACGGCGGAATGCCTTTTCCTTTCGCCACGTGAGTTACCGCTGAATAATCCCGATGACGCTCCGGCGTGTTGCCGAATTTTTCGCGATGGCCAAACTTGGCCTGCGGCTGGCCATGCACCCGCCGTCGCGTCTCGGCCGTTTCGATGATCGCGGGCACATCGTAGGTGTCGCCGTCGACCGGCACGCACCCCTTCAGTGACGAGAACGGCACGTCTTCCGCCTTCAAGTAACGTTCGTCGACGCACATCAGCGCTGCCAGCTGAGCTCCCGCCGAATGGCCCATCACAAAAATCCGCTCGGGATCGCCGCCGTGCGCCGCGATGTTTTTGTGAACCCAGCCAATCGCTTTCGCCACATCGCGGAAGATCGTCTCCATTTCCACCTGGGGCAGCAACCGATAATTCGTCGACACGAAGACAAAGCCGCGGTCCGTGAACCAACGCGGCTTCTCTTGCACGCTCGACTTGTCGCCCGCCTGCCAGCCGCCGCCATGGATCCACACGACCACGGGCAATCCCTTCGCCTCCGCCGGCGCGTAAATGTCCAGCACATGACGCTCGACCGGCGGATTCGAATACGGCAAATCCTTCTTGACGGTCTGCGCCGCTGCCGGAGCGGCGATCAAACCGGCGACGCAGCCCAGCAGCGCCATGACGGCCGAAACACTGGCCGGGGCGAACCTCGGCTGGCGAAGTCCCGCACGTCGGCGAGCATGCCCCCACGACCCAATAGCCACTCGGTGTTCGCTCTCTTCGTTCATGACCGCTCCCATCATGCACCTCGACCTGGTGAAAAAATCGCGTTATCGATTCCCGGCATTGCCAGTAGACTCGAACCACCAAGCTATCCGCAGCCCATCGGTTCCGCTCTTACCGGCTCATCGGCACTTGCGAACCGAGCCGCTGCTTGGCATTCTGAACCGATCAAGTCCAGGAGTGTCCAACATGCGACAGCGACTGACAAGTGCTAGCGGCGGTTGTGCGACGGCCGCGGGGGCAAGCGCGGAAGTTACTCGTCCCCTCGGAAGCAACGCGAGCCGATCTTCGCACATGATACGCGTCGCGTTCGCTGCGACCTTTGCCTTCGCGGTCGCTAGCGGCGACTGCGGCAGGTATAGCTGGGTGGGACACGGCAGGGTGGGCGCTCGGTCCGCGTCAGCGGCCGAAACGCCCCAGTTCAACCGCGATATCCGCCCGATTTTGGCCGAGCACTGTTTTCAGTGCCATGGTCCGGATCGCTTGCAACGCAAGGCCGACTTGCGGCTGGATGAACGCGACGCGGCCGTGTCGAGCGGGGCCATCGCGCCGGGCAAACCGAGCGACAGCGAGCTCGTCAAACGCATTTTGTCGACGGATGCTAACGAGTCGATGCCGCCGCCAGGACGTCGTCCGCTGTCGGACGCCCAGAAGGATACGCTGCAAAAATGGATCGCGGCCGGGGCCGAG
>JBJTOW010000118.1:0-5467 GCA_046074805.1 Planctomycetota bacterium
TTGCTCGTGACCAAGGCTGCTCTGGACGAGATCAAGTCCCGTGCCGCTCGTGCCACACAGAAGGACAGCGCTGCCTAGGAATGATCAAGCGGTCGCTCGGCAACCCTGCGACACGTGGGATGTCGGACCAAGAGGTCTGAAAGCTGGCAGGAATTAGTCGCGGTAAGATTAGAGCACCGGAAAAAGAATAAACGACAGAACGGCGAAGAGAACAAGCTGACACGTCAGCATGTGAAATTGTCTACGAGGTGAGCGATGGCCGAAACTGCTTCGAAAACCAAATTGGTCCTGAGACCTGACCAGGTCATCCTGCGTCCGCTAGTAACCGAAAAAGGCATCCATCGGGCTACTCGGCACAATCAGTACGCTTTTGAGGTGAATCCGCTGGCGGTGAAGGCCGACGTGCGGAGCGCTGTCGAGACCCTGTTCAACGTTCGAGTGGTTTCCGTCGCCACGCAAAACCGCAAGGGCAAAAAGAAACGGCATAAGTTCCGCATGGTGCCGACTCGCAACTGGAAGAAGGCAATTGTTACGCTCAATCCAGAAGACAGAATCTCGCTATTCTAGTATCCGTTGAATCGCCGGCATTCGAGCTGGCTAAGTGCGAACGTTAGTGCGAGCAAGCCAGTTGGGTATTGAATTGGGTCCGTCACAAGCTGACTAGATAAATTGACGGAATTGGAGACGACAGATGGGAATCAAGAAGTACCGACCGACATCGGCTGGTCGTCGCGCTGCTAGCGTTAGCGATTTTAAGGATCTTACTCGAGGCGCCGCGCCTGAGAAGTCGTTGCTGATTCCCGCCAAGAAAAAGGGTGGACGCAACAATCAGGGTTATATCACGGTCCGTCACCGTGGTGGCGGTCACAAGCAGATGTATCGCGTGATTGACTTCCGTCGTGAAAAGGACGGCGTGCCGGCGGTGGTCAACTCAATCCAGTACGACCCGAACCGTAACTGTCGCATTGCGTTGTTGTTCTTTGTGGACGGTGAGAAGCGGTATATTTTGGCACCCGAAGGCCTTAAGGCGGGTGACAAAATTGAAAACGGTCCCGAATCGCCACCGACAGTCGGCAATTGCTTGCCGCTCAAGAATGTTCCCTTGGGAAGTGCGATACACGCCGTCGAATTGGCTCCGGGGCGTGGTGCGGCCCTGTGCCGCGCAGCTGGAATGAGTGCTGTCTTGCTGGCACGCGAGGCTGGATGGGCACAGATTTCGCTGCCAAGTGGTGAAATTCGACGCGTTCCGGTCGCTTGCCGGGCAACCATCGGCAAGTTGGGTAATGCGGACGCGATGAACGTTGAGCTTGGCAAAGCTGGTCGTCGTAGGTGGATGGGGCGTCGTCCTCATGTTCGCGGAACCGCAATGAACCCCATCGACCATCCGCACGGTGGTGGTGAGGGACGGACAAAGGGCGGTCGGCATCCGGTCAGTCCTACGGGCGTGCTGGCGAAGGGTGGATTTACGCGGAAGCGACGGAAGCCAACGAACAAGGCGATCGTTCGTCGACGGAAATCGACTCGGTATGGCCAGTTGAAACTGCGGTAGAGGAACTGATATAACGCCGAAACCCGTCTGTTGGTAACGGGTTGAGGCGATCGGTAGCGAGGCCAAATGATGTTGGCCTGTGCGTGCCGGAGGGATGTCAGAGAGAAGTTAGTGACTGTTGTGGGAGTGGGAGCGAAAAATGGGTAGGTCGTCAAAAAAAGGTCCGTTCGTTGACTTCAAGGTCTATTCGAAGGTCCGTTCCCAGCTAGACGCTGGTGGAGCCAAGACGACGATAAAGACCTGGGCTCGGGCCTGTACGATTGTGCCCGAGTTCGTGGGATTTTCCTTCGATGTCCACAACGGTAAGCAGTTTTTGCGAGTTTTTGTAACCGAAGACATGGTCGGCCATCGTCTCGGGGAATTCGCCCCGACACGAACGTTCCGAGGCCACAGCGGTAAGAAGGCGGCTCCGGCGTCCAAGTAGTCGACCAGGATTGGTGTTGGTTTGCGGGACGCCCATTTTGGTAACGCGAGTGTTTGAGAGGCGAGATAGGCATCGATCGGCCTGAAGGTTGGGGATTCGAACATGCAATACAATGCGACTCACCGATATGCCCGGATTAGCCCACGTAAAGTGCGCCACCTCGCAACTTTGGTTCGTGGAAAATTCGCCGACGAAGCGCTTAATCTTCTGCGTTACCAGCCACAGCGTGGCGCGCGGATGTTAGAGCAGGTGATCAAGAGCGCCGTCGGTAACGCCCAAGAGGGTAGCCAGGGGGCGGAGGGACGTCCCGTGGACATCGAAGATCTAGTGCTGACTGACGTTCGCATTGACGGCGGACCAATGTTTAAGCGTATTCGTCCGCGAGCTCGGGGTATGGCGTTTACGGTGAAACGACGCATGTCTCACATCGCGGTTACCGTCGAGTCGCTGGATGACTTGTAAGGGCGTGAGTGGCATTTGGGCTTGATCAGCGCGGGATGAACTCGCGGGGCTCGCGAAACTAGCTGGTTGGAGACGGTCATGGGTCAAAAAGTCAATCCTGTTGGATTTCGGACGGGCGTGATGATCGGCTGGAAGAGCCGATGGTACGCGTCGAAGCGCGAGTTTTCCAACCTGTTGATTGAAGACACCAAGGTTAGAGATTTTATCAAGAATCATCCTCAGAAGACTCAGTATCGCAGTGCCGGTATCGACCGGATCGAGATTGAGCGTACTCGGGATGAGGTTAAGGTCATACTGTTCGTTGCTCGGCCGGGGTTGATCATCGGACGTAAGGGTCAGGAAGTAGAAGTGCTCCAAGAGGAGCTTCAAAACCTGATCGGACGTCGCGTGAATCTCAAGATTGAGGAGGTCGCCCGTCCGGAAATTCAAGCACAACTGGTGGCGGAGGAGATCGCCATGCAGTTGTCGAAGCGTGCCAGTTTTCGGCGAACGATGAAGAACGCCATGGAAGCAACCATGGAGGCTGGCGCGAAGGGGATCAAGGTTCAGTTGGCGGGCCGACTCGGTGGCGCGGAGATGGCGCGACGGGAGAAGGCGATTCTCGGATCGATTCCGCTTAGCACGTTGCGAGCGAAGATCGATTACGGATTCGCTGAGGCAGCCACAGCCCAGGGAAATCTGGGTGTTCAGGTTTGGATTCACCAGGGGATGTACGAAGGGGAGATGACCGATGGCGCTAATGCCGAAGCGAGTCAAGCACAGAAAAAGCCAAAGAGGACGTATAAAAGGTAACGCCACGCGCGGGAACCGAGTCGTCTTTGGTGATTTCGGTCTCCAGGCGATGCAGGGCGGGTGGATCCGAGCGCAGACCATTGAAGCTGGACGTATTGCAGCACAGCAGTACATTCGCGGAGAAGGTCGTTTGTATGTGCGGATGTTCCCGCACAAATCGATTACCGCGCGACCGCTTGAAACGCGTATGGGTAAGGGTAAGGGCGAACCTGCCGCTTGGGTGGCAGTCGTCAAGCCCGGTGCTGTTTTGTATGAACTGGGCGGTGTTACGGAGGAGCAGGCGAAGCTTTGCATGGCGCGTCTTGCCCACAAGATGCCCATACGAGTTCGGTTCGTCCGTCGCAGGCCGGCCTAGGTGGAGCAGGTTAGATGAAAATCAAAGAAGTGCGTGAGATGACAGGTGAGCAACTTGCTCAGCAACTTAGCGAGATCAGCGCTGGGTTGTTTAAGCTCCGCGTGCAAGCCGAGACGGAAAAGCTCGACTCGGCAAGCCAGATGCGGAAGGCGCGTAAGGACGTGGCACGGATTCTCACAGTGCAGCGTGAGCGCGAATTGAAGAAGTAGTTGCGAAAGCTGGTCAAGCGGGACGGGATCGTCCTAGCAGGTGTAACGAGTCGAGTTGGGTTGTCGGGGGTAAAGAGTCATGCCGAAGCGGGTTGTAGTCGGATTGGTCAAAGGCGATAAGTGCGACAAAACCCGGCGGGTCGAGGTGCCCCGATTGGTCAGGCACAAAAAATACGGGAAGATCATCCATCGACGGACGGTGTGCTACGCACACGACGAGAACAATCAGTCCTCGGCTGGTGATTTGGTAGAGATTGTTGAGGCCCGTCCTCGTTCAAAGACTAAACGCTGGGAGCTTTTGCGCATCGTGAAGCGAAGTGGCGTCGAGGAGCAGGCGGCCAGCAAGGCGAGCGTGGATGCTCCTGAGATTCCGGGCTAGTTGGCGTTGGATCGATGGTCTGTGTAGTGCTTCAACGTTCGATCGTAGAGAAAGTTGGTGCTTGAGGCACCGTCCGAACCAAGAAGTTCCGTGGCTCATAGTCATGTGGCCATGGAAGGAATCAAGGGCGATTTGCGATGATTCAGCAGGAAACAAGACTTAATGTCGCCGACAATACGGGCGCCAAAGAAGTCATGTGCATCAAGGTGTTGGGCGGTTCTCGTCGGCGTTATGCCGGTATCGGCGACGTCATCATCTGCTCGGTGAAGACCGTTGTGGCAGGTGGCGACATCAAGAAGAAGGCCGTGGTCCGAGCGGTTGTGGTGCGATGCAAGCAGCCCACGCGGCGGGAGGACGGCAGCTACATCAAATTCGACAGCAATGCCGTTGTTTTGGTCGACAATGACGGCAATCCGCGAGGCACTCGCATTTTCGGAGCGGTTGCTCGGGAGCTGCGGGATCGCAATTACATGAAGATTGTCAGTCTCGCCAGTGAGGTGGTGTGATGCATATTCGCAAAGATGACGTGGTTCTGGTGGCTCGGGGTGACGACCAGGGCAAAAAAGGCAAAGTGCTTTCGATCGATCGCGTCGCTGGTACGCTGGTCGTTGAAGGTGTTGGCCGAGTTTTCAAGCACGTCAAGCGGACCCAAAAGAATCCCCAGGGTGGCCGCCTGTCGAAGGAAATGGCTATCCGGATTTCGAACGTCCTACTTGTGTGCGAGAAATGTGGCCAGGGGACCCGCACTGGCGTCCGGTATTCTGAAGACGGCACCAAGCAGGTGGTTTGCAAGAGCTGTGGGGCTGCAATTCGGGCCTTGTCTCCAGCGCGTAAGGCCTACGCCAAGGGATAGCCGAGCGTAGGTCCCGTTAACTTTAAATCAAGTTAGATTGGGTAGTGTTGGCCGCCTCGGAGATCTGGTACGTTGCCCAGATACGAGTGAGGGGTGGAACGAGAGAGAATGATGAAACCAAGACTTCAAGAGCGGTACGAGTCGGAGATTCGGAAGACGCTTACCGAGAAATTCGGGTTTACGAACGCGCACGCGGTTCCGCGGCTGTTAAAGGTAGTCGTGAACATGGGCGTCGGTGCGGCGACTCAGGACAAAAAATACCTGGAAACGTCGTTGGACGCGTTGACGCAGATAGCTGGCCAGAAGCCGGTGTCGACGCTGGCCCGAAAAGCCATCGCTGGTTTTAAGCTCCGCGAGGGAGTGGCCATCGGTTGCAAGGTGACTTTGCGTCGCCAGCGGATGTACGAGTTCGTTGATCGCTTGGTGTCGTTGGCACTGCCGCGA
>JBJTOW010000119.1:0-2861 GCA_046074805.1 Planctomycetota bacterium
GCCTTCACTGGGTGGTTTTCGCTTCTCCGTTGGAAAAAGGGGGCGAAGAAACGCACCGGCGGAGTGGAGAAAGACCCACGGTCACTCCGCGATACGCTGCGTGTCCCGTGCTGTGTTGCCTGGCGAGCGGCTCGGCCCCACGTGTCTCGGGCCTTCACCGGGCGGCTTGCGCCGCTCCGCTTGTAAAAAGTGGCGACGAATCTTACTCGCCGCGATGGACTAGGAAGTCCGTCGTACGGGCGGAACAACGTCGCACACCGTGGCGACGGCCTAGGAAAACAGTTCGCGAATCGGCTCGCCTTCGCTGGCGCGTACGCGGAAACCGTCGGGGCTGATGCGGGTTTCGGGCGGAATGTCGAGGGCGTTGAGGCAGGTCGCGGTGAAATCCGGCAGTGACACCGGTTTGTCTTTCACGTAGGCGGCCTGCGCATCGGACTCGCCGTAAATCGTTCCACCGCGAATGCCCGCACCAGCAAGCATGGCCGAGTAGCAGTTGGGCCAATGGTCGCGGCCGATCGCCGAGCCGCCTTTGCTGATCCGCGGCGTGCGGCCAAACTCGCCGACCAAGACCACGAGCGTCGAGTCGAGCAAGCCGCGGTCGCGTAAATCCTCCAAGAGCGCGGCGACCGCCACGTCGCAGCGCGGCAAGGCGAAGCCCAGTCCATTCCAGCCGTCGCCGAAGATACTGATCCCCGCGTTGCCGTGCATGTCCCACGTTTCAACACTCATGAATTTCTCGTCCCGCTTGAGCCCCGTCCAGGCAACGACGCTCACCAGTCGCGAGCCGGCTTCAATCAAACGGCGCGCGAGGAGTAAGTTTTGCCCCAGCGGATTGTGCCCGTACCGTTCGCGGGTTTCTGGACGTTCGCGTTCCAGGTTGAACGCGTCGCGGGCTTGCGGCCCCGCCACAAGGTCCGCCGCCCGCTCTTGATGTTTCGCGAAGGTCCGCGCGACGGCGGTGGCATCAAGCTGGCCCTGAACCGTGTTGAGCGTTCGCTGTAGCGATTGTCGCTGCTCGAGACGTTCGGCCGGCATGTTTCCCAACGCGTCGAACGCGGTGACGCGGTAGCCCGGGGTGGCGGGGTTATCGTCGTGGCCAGCCCCGACGAGCAGCGGGCTGTAAGCCGCTCCCAGCCAGCCACCGGTGAGGTAAGTCCGATCAGGCGGCATGGCGCCACCACCAAACTTCTGCAACCACACGTAGGATGGAACCGACGCGTCCGATGGCCGCGTTTTCGCCACGATTGAGCCGAACGAGGGCGCATCCAACGCCGGTAGCGGCTGCCCAGCCAGCAACATACGGTTCGCGACATCGTGAACCGGCACGGCGTGATTGAGCGACCGAATCACGCAATACTGATCGGCCAATGTCGCCAACCTCGGCATGAGCTCGCAGACCTGGTATCCGGGAACGCGTGTCGCAATCGGTTTGTAGGGGCCCCGGATCGTCTCCGGCCCCTGCGGTTTCATGTCCCACGAATCCAACTGGCTAAGGCCGCCATACTGATAGATGAAGATGCACGACTTCGCGCGGCGAGCGGCCCCGTCCCGGGACTCGGCGGAGAGTAGATCGGGCAGGCCAATTCCCAGAGTGGCAAGCCCGCCGACTTCAAGCAACGTGCGGCGCGTGAAACCTGGGCGCGCGGAAGTTGTCCCAACCATAAAAGCGACTCGCGGAAACGCCTTCGATCGTTAGTTCCATTTCGCTTCCCCCGAGCCTAACAGCGATCGGAACGAGAATGAAGCGGGCGAACGGGCGTTTGCCAGCGTTAGGACGGAACGCTCGCGGACGGAACGCTCGCGGGTCGATCCTCTCCAGGCGGAACGCTTACGGGTCGACGCGGCGGCTGGCGGCGCGTTGATTCGCTGTCTGCGCAACCGTGACGAACTGGTCGCGTACGTCGGCGTCGACCGCTTCGAGGCGCGACACCAACCGCTGCACGCCCGAAGCGTTCCTCTCCACCGACTCGGACACGCGACTGACGAACAACAGCGTTTCGTTAAAGTTGTGGTCGGCCGTCTTGCCGATGAGCGGCTGAAGAGTGCGGGCGACCACGTCGAGGCCCGCTTGGTCTAACTGCAGGAAGGCGTCCATTTGATTGGTCACTCGCACCCGCTCCCGCGGGTCGCGGGCGTACTCGGTCTTGAGCACCATGATGCAGCGGCCTGGCGTGCGGCGTTTCAGCAGCGGCCCCTCGTAGGCGCCGTCCGCAAAAAAGATATGCGTGTCGGGCGTGCCGTAAACCAGTTCGACCTTGGCTTGGGTGCCAGCCCCGTCCTTGGCGTCGTAGGTATACGGAGCCACTCGCCGAATCGACAGCGACGTGATTCCCATCAACTGCCACATGTTGACGACGACTTCGGGATTCCGCAGTAAGAACAGATAGAGGTCCGGGTCGCAGCCGATCGCTTGCGTGGGCAGTCGGCGATGGATCGTCGGTCGATCGACGACGCCCCAGATCCGATCTTGGGTACGGGGAGTCAACTGGTCGAATGGAATCAACCCGCGGGCGATGTCCCGCGCCTGTGGAACGGCGACGGCGTCGGAGGCGTCGGCGTTTCCGGCCGGACTCCCTAAGCCACCAGCGACCGACATCAAAAAACTCGCCGCAGGCCAGCCACACAACGCGTGGAAACCGCTGCTGAGGAATCGCCGTCGGTGCATACTGGCCCCCGTAGCTCCCTGAACTTGAATCGCGGCGCTCCCCGCTCGAAACGCCCACGCGACCCGCCGACCTTTCCGGTCCCAGGGATTATTCGGCCAATGCCTAGGCAGTCGTCCAATCAATTTTCCGTTGGCGGAAAGGGAACGGCGGACCGATTCAAGCGGCCGGTTCCGCTGACGTACGGGCAACCTCCCA
>JBJTOW010000120.1:0-7457 GCA_046074805.1 Planctomycetota bacterium
GTCCACCATGGGCCTCAATGATTTTTTTGGCGGTCGGCAAGCCAAGTCCGGTGCCGTTGGACTTCGTGGTGTAAAACGGATCGAACATCCGGAACAGCGTGCGTTCGTCCATACCGCACCCCGTATCGATCATGTCCACCGCGACGCCGCCGCGAATCACACGCGTTCGAACCATCAACTGGCCGCCGTTGGGCATCGCCTCGATGGCGTTCTTCACAAGATTCACCAAGGCCGACTCCAGCGTCTCCGGATGTAGCAAGACGCTCGGTAGATCCGGATCGAGATACCGCACCAGTTCCACGCCCTGTTCGCGGGCCTGAATCTCAAAAAAATCGAGAATGCGGTTCAGCAGCTCGTTGAGGTTGCCCGAACGCAAATCGAGCTGCCTCAAGCGGGAGAAATGCAGGAAGTCGCGAAGCATCTTTTCCAAGCGTTGGCACTGGTGACTGACCATCGCCACCCGTTCCTTCGCACGGCGTTCTCGCGGCGTTTCGCCGTTTTCGAGCTCCTCCGCCAGCAACTCCATCTGCATCTGGATAACCGAGAGTGGATTGTTGATTTCGTGAGCCAACGAACCGGCCAACTCGGCCAACTCGCCGTATTGGACGAGCAACCGCGTAGTCTCATCCGAAAGTTGAGCTGTGGACGCGGGTTCGTTCATCATAGGACGCCCTCAAGCGCGCGAAAAACCCCGCGCGGAACCGATCCGCGCGGGGCGGGAATGAACCATCCAAACTAACCAGAACCAGCCGCAGCACCTAAAAACGATGGTCGAGCGAACCAGTCGAAAAGCTATCCGTCGACCAGTGAACCAGTCGACCGTTAGCGGCCAGTCCCCGATCAACTAGCGTCGACCGCCACGACCTCCGCCACGACCACCACGGTCACCGCCGCGATCACCACGGAAGTCCCCGCGTCCGCCGCCGCGACCACCACGATCGCCCCGATCCGAGCGTTCACCTCGGTCGCCGCGATCCTCGCCGCCGCCACCACCGCCCGTGCTAGGCATTTCGTCCGGCAGTCCCAACTGCTCCATCGCCTTGCGGCGGCTCAGTTTCACCCGGTCGTGATCGTCGACATCGATGACCAAAACCTTCATTTCATCGCCGACTCGGCAGACATCCTGCACACTGCTGACAAACCCCGAGGAAAGCTCGCTGATGTGGCACAATCCATCTCGGCCGGGCAGGATTTCCACGAACGCGCCGAATTCCTTGATACTGGTCACACGGCCCGTGTAGATCTTGCCAATCTGCACAGTGGCCGTCAGCGCTTCGACCTGCGCTAACGCCGCGTCCGCACATTCCTTGCTGGCGCTGGCGATCGTCACGGTGCCGTCGTCCTCGACCTCGATAACCGCCGATGTCGATTCCTGGATCGCGCGGATCGTTTTGCCACCTGGGCCAATGAGCAATCCGATTTTGTCGGGATCGATTTGCGTGCGGAGCAACCGCGGGGCCCACGGCGAAATGTCCTCCTTGGGACGCGGAATCGTGCTGAGCATCTTGCGCAAGATCTCAATCCGCGCCTCACGGGATTGCTCGAGCGTCGCGCGGATAATCTCCCCGCTGATGCCGTCAATCTTCAGATCCAACTGAATGCCAGTGATGCCGTTTTGCGTTCCGGCGATTTTGAAATCCATGTCGCCGTAGTGGTCCTCGTCGCCGATGATGTCGGTCAACAAGCACCACTTGTCGCTGGCTTCCTTGACAAGCCCCACCGAAATACCCGCCACCGGGTTGGTGATCGGCACGCCGGCGGCCATCAAGCCCAGCGTGGCGCCGCATACGGTCGCCATCGACGATGAACCGTTCGATTCCAAAATGTCCGAGATCACGCGAATCGTGTACGGGAACTCTTCGGGGTCAGGCAGCACCGCCTTAACACTTCGCTCAGCCAACATCCCGTGGCCGATTTCACGCCGGCCCGGACCGCGGATCGGACGCACTTCGCCGACGGAAAACGACGGGAAGTTGTAGTCGAGCATGAACTTCTTCGAGTATTCGTCGATAAGCCCATCGACCCGCTGTTCGTCGCGGGATGTGCCGAGCGCCACGGTGATGAGCGATTGTGTCTCACCACGTTGGAAAATCGCCGATCCATGGACTCGGGGCAACACGTCCACATGGCATTCGATCGACCGCAGCGACTTGCGATCACGGCCGTCGGGGCGAGTGCCTTCCAAGATCAGGTCGCGAACCACGCGTTCCTCAAGCCGATGCCAGGCGGAATTGAAGGCCCCGGGTTCGACGAGTTCGTTGTCCTCTTCGGCGCCGCTTTCGTCAATCGCACCTTTCACCGCTTGCAAAGCCTTCGCGACAGCTTGGTCGATGGCGCTCTTGCCATCGCGGTCCGGCATCAGTTCCTGTTTGACGCGTTCCTTGAGCACTTTGACAGCTTCCGCCCGGGCTTGTTTGCCCGGAGTGAGCTTAGCCGCTCGGAACTCGTTGTAATACTTTTCCTTCAGCCGATCAAACAGTGGGCTCGACTTCGACGCCGCGAACGGCCCCTTTTGCAGCCCCAATTTCTCGGCCAGTTCGCGTTGCAACTGGCAGATTTCCTTGATAACTCCGTGCGCGTAATCGATCGCGGCCAGCATTTCCTGCTCGGGCATTTCCCGAGCGAAGCCTTCGATCATCAGCACGGCCGTCTCCGACCCGGAGAGCACTAAGTCGAGATCGCTTTCCTCCAACTCTTCGAGCGTGGGGAAGGGGATCAACTGTCCTTGCACGCGCCCCACGCGGACCGAGGCGATGGGCCCACGGAACGGCAGAGGCGAGATGAACAAGCCAGCGGAGGCTCCATTCATCGCCAACACATCGGAATCGTTCTGACGATCGAACGAAAGCACGACGCTTTGGATCTGGACCTCATCATAGAAGCCCTCGGGGAACAGCGGGCGAATGGGACGATCGACCAGACGCGATGTCAAAATTTCGCGAGTCGTCGGTCGGCCTTCGCGTTTGATAAATCCGCCCGGGAATTTTCCCGAGGCCGCTGTCCGTTCGCGATAGTCGCACGTCAGCGGGAAGAAATCGATACCGGGGCGAGGAGGCCCCGTCACCACGGCGTTCAAGACCACCGTCTCGCCATACTGGCAGAGCACCGAGGCGGTCGCTTGTTTGGCTAAAAAGCCGGTTTCGAAAGAAAGAACACTACGCCCAATTTGCTTCTCAACACGAACCTTCACTGGCAATTCCTGACTTTGCTGCGTTTCAACCCTGCGCGGGGCAAGATCCTTCATGACGATGCGCCAACCGACCAATGGGCGACTCAGAGTCGCATTCGCCGCGCGTAGACGCCACATTCCTTGCGGAATCTGTCGAAGCCACACCGCCTGCCTGCCGGCCGAGACTGAACTGCCCCACGAAGGGCCGACACCCGTCGTTACTCGACGAGCGATACCAGCCATTCCAGAAACGCCACGTTCAGTCAAACCGATAGCAAGACGCCGGCGACAAATAGACGCCACCAGCGTCTCCAACGGCGATGTCGCTAAGAAGCGAACCGATCTTCGGTCGCCTTTCCCGCCATGCACCGCCACTGCGACGCTCGCCAGCAACCGGTGAACGGCTCGAACAACCCAGGGGCCGCTCGAGCTGAATCATGGCAGGAGTCAAAACTACTTACGGATGCCCAACTTGCCGATGACATCCAAGTACTTTTGCGGATTCACCTTGCGAAGATAATCCAGCAGTCGACGGCGACGGCTAACCATTCCGAGCAGACCACGGCGGCTGCCGTAATCCTTCGAATGTGTCCGCATATGCTCGGTCAACGCATTGATCCGAGTGGTCAATACGGCGACTTGAACTTCGGGCGAACCACTGTCGTCGTCCCGCCGCCGATATTCGCGGATGACTTCCTGTTTCCGTTCTTTGGTGATCGTCATGTTAAGCTGAGACTTCTCCGCTGAGGCTCTTTCTCGCGAAAGCGCCTGGATTCGTCAAAACTCCTTGCGCCCGCTTGGGCCGAAACTAATCCTGATACATTCCCAAAACGTCAACTTTGGGGCGTAATGTATCAGGTCGACGTACTTTTGCAACCCGCGTTCCGCGAAGGAATCGATAGCCGACCCGTGGCTCCGCTTTTTCCACGGGTCGGCTGAGGCGTTTTCCGGAATCATCGCCGGTTACCTGGGCTATGGCTTGGCCACCGGGACGTTGGCGGCCGTCGCCGATTCCGCCGAACCGGCCGAGTCGGGAGACGGCTTGCGGCGTTTGGCGTTTTCCGACCGTTTGGCCTTCGCGGCTTCCGTCAACTCCTTGACTTTGGCCACCTGTTCCGCCGTCAAGACTCCGAGGACCTCGGTGTCGCGTTGCTGCTCCAGTTGCGCGATCCGCTGCTGCAGGTCGGCGATCTGGGACAGAACCCGCGACTGGATGTCGTAGATCTTCTCGCGCTGCTGATTGTCAATGACCTCGCCGTAGTAGGCCGGCAAGCGTCCACGCGGCTCGGACCGACGCTTGGGAGCGGGGCCTTCCGGGGCGCCTGCTTCCTTCACCGCTAATCCGCTGGGCGGATTCGCCGTGTCTTGCGCTTGGGTCGCCAGCGGAGCCACCGCCACAATCGACAACGCCCCCCAAAGCAAAGTTCGCGCAATCCGTCCACGTCCCGTCGCCACCCCACTCCAAAGGCCCGCCACCATCCCCGTGTGCGTCTTCATCTCTCTCTCCTCGCGACATGAAACAATCTGCGAAGCGGGCTCCGCCCCATGCGAAGCCCCGATCCACGGCGGCAAGCCAAGACTGGTTTCAGGGCTCCAGCAGGGCTCGACGCAGTTGACTTCGCTTCTTAAGTCGCGAAACGCGGGCCTAACCGGGCACGCAAAAAATATTTTTCCGCGTTACGGCTTTCTGGCGCCGCTTTGAGCCTTGTTTACCGGGTCATGGAATTCGAACGACACACTTCCACGGCACCCCCGAAACAGGCCCTGCGACGGAATAGACGTCCGTCCCGGCGCGGAAGTAAGCAGTTGAGAAAGCCCCAAGAGTCGGTCGTACGGCGGAAACTAAGTGCGACAAGCATGCCGCAAAGCATGCCGCAAAGCACTAGTTTCGGTCGCGCACGGCGCCGATGATGACGGACGCATTGTGTCCGCCGAATCCAAAGCTGTTGCTCATGATGTACCGCAGCTTTTTTTGCCGCGGTTGGAGCGGAGTGTAATCGAGATCGCAATCCGGATCAGGATTTTCCAGATTGATCGTCGGATGGATCCAATGCGATTCCAGCGATTTAGCGCAGACCACCAGTTCAATCCCGCCACTGGCGCCCAGCGAGTGACCAACCGCGCTTTTGGTGCTGGAGATGCTCAATGCCCGCGCATGATCGCCAAACACGCGTTTCATCGCGATCGTCTCGGCCTTGTCGCCGAGTGGCGTGCTAGTGCCGTGGGCGTTAACGTAATCGATTGCCGAAGGTGGCAAGGCGGCGTCCTTGAGCGCCATCGACATCGCCTGAGCGGCTCCCTGCCCTGCCTCATCGGGTTGCGTGATGTGCCCCGCGTCGCAGCTACTTCCGAAGCCGAAGACCTCGGCATAGATACGGGCTTTCCGAGCAACCGCGTGTTCCAATTCCTCGAAAATCAGAATCCCCGCGCCTTCGCTCAAAACAAAACCATCCCGATCGCGATCAAATGGGCGACTCGCCCGCTCGGGCGCGTCGTTTCGCTCCGACAAAGCTCGAATGTTCGTGAACGCCGCCAGCCCCATCCGCGTCATGGCCGCTTCGGAGCCGCCTGTTACGACCACATCGGCTTCGGACCGCTGCACAGCCCGCAACGCATCGCCAATCGCGTTCGTGGCGCTGGCGCAGGCCGTCGCCAACGAGTAATTCGGTCCACGCAACCCCAGGTGGATCGCGATATTGCCGCCCGCCGCATTAAGCATCATCTTGGGCACGGTGAACGGCGAAACCCGGTCAGGTCCCTTGGAAAAAAGCCGAGCCATCTGCTCTTCGATTTCCGAGAGTCCGCCGATCCCGGAACCGATGATCGCGCCGATCCTTGACCGATCTTCCCGATCCAGTTCCAGGCCCGAGTCGCGCATGGCGTCGATCGCCGCGACCATTGCGAACTGACTGAAACGATCGATCCGCTTCACTTCTTTCGGATCGATGTGCCCCTTCGGGTCCCAATTGAGGATGTCGCCACCGAACTTGATTTTGAACTCAGCCGTGTCGATGAGCTGTAGCGGATGGATTCCGCTGCGCCCAGCTAACAAGCTTGTCCACAGTTCATCCACGCGGCAACTTAACGGCGTGACCGCGCCCAGACCGGTGATGACAACGCGTCGATTCATGGATTCCCAACCGCTCGCAGGCCAACCCTAGCAAGTTCCCGACGTTAACCGTTCCCCTGCTTCGCCTTCTCAATGAATTCAATCGCCTGCCCAACCGTTTGAATCTTTTCCGCGGCGTCGTCCGGGATGTCGATGTCGAACTCGTCTTCGAGTTCCATCACCAATTCGACTGTGTCCAGCGAGTCGGCGCCCAAATCGTTCACGAAGGAGGTGCCCGGTTGGATCTTCTCCCGGTCAACCGCCAACTGTTCCGCCACGATGTCCATCACCTTTTCAGCAACAGCAGAAGCCACCGTCTACGACCTCCCAAAAAAGTTGAACGAGAAGGCACCCTGCCTGCCCGAGATGAGTTGAGTTACTCGCTCACAAGTCTCGCGTCGGGCGGCGTTCTCCGCGCCACCCTTGATTAGCTTAGCGAATCGCGGCACAACATAGAGGATAAAATGCGCATCGGTCAAGATAGGCGGTTGGCCCCTCCGCTTCGCGGACCAAACTAACCCGTCATGCCACCGTCTACGGTAAGCACTTGGCCGGTCACGTAAGAAGCGGCATGGCTGGCCAGAAACACCACGCACGCGGCCACATCTTCCGGCGTTCCCAGCCGCTTGGCGGGAATGCGTTTCTTCGCTTCCTCGATGATCACCGGCCCCAGAACCTGAGTCATTTCGCTTTCAATAAACCCAGGCGCCACGCAGTTCACTGTCACCTTGCGTCCCGCCAACTCGCGGCTAAGGCTTCGACTAAATCCAATCAAGCCCGCCTTCGAGGCCGAGTAATTCGTTTGCCCCGCGTTTCCGATCAGGCCTGAAACGCTGGAGATGTTAATGATGCGACCATACCGGGCCCGCATCATGTGCCGCGAGGCGGCCCGAGCGAACAGGAACGCGCCACGCAAGTTCGTCGTCAACACGTCATCCCACTCGTCGTCCGTCATTCGTGGCAAAAGCGTGTCGCGAGTCACACCGGCATTATTCACGAGGATGTCCAGCCGCCCCCAAGTGTCCGCGACTCCGTCGACGACTCGATCCACGCTTTCCCGCGACTTCACATCGCACGCGAACGCTTCGGCCTGCCCGCCGATCGCCGCAATCTCCGCCACAGTCTGGGCCAATTTGTCGGCGTTTCGGGCGACACACGCCACGCGAGCTCCATTGCGAG
>JBJTOW010000121.1:0-3686 GCA_046074805.1 Planctomycetota bacterium
CAACGCACCGCCCCTTGTCCACTTTTCACCTCCGGGCGACGCATCGCTGTCGCTGGGCTGTGCCTTCTCCTGGGCGTTTCGCAGGTGTGGCTTGCCCGTTGCAGCGGGAGCGAGCCAACCCGGGAGGCCGCGAAAGCTTCCGCGGCGGATGGGTCTTCCACGCCGGCGGCGAGACCATCGAGGCCCCGGGTGGAATTCACCAAGATGGTCGCGCATTGGGATGCTTACCATGATCCCGCGTACTTGCCGTTTATCGAGGCGGCTCAGCCCGACATCGCGCAGTTGGGATTTTACGGCGCGCATTTTTGGAGTCTTTCGCACACGGCCGCCTACGGCGGTTATCCGGCCCACTTTCCCGTCCGTGGGCTGGCTGAATGTGGCCAGTGGTTCGCCGATCGCAACGCCGAGTTGCGGAAACGCGGCGTGAAAGTGGTGGGCCATTTCAATGTTGAATTCCTGGTCGGGGATATCGATGGGCCGAATGGTCCAACAGGGTTCTTTAAGTTTTACAAAGATTTGTGGGACGAGCGGGAACTGGGGCCCAAGCCGGTCGCCGACCCGCGGGAACTGCTCGAACGCGGACCGGACGGCGCGCCGATCGGCCAGAAAGGCTACGGTATCGGCGGCATGCACGAGTACTGGGCCTGCTTGCGCAATCCGCATTGGCAAGCGGTGCTCCGCGCGTGGATCAAGCGCGGCGTCGAACGGGGCGTGGATGGCTACATGATCAATTATTTCTATCGCCATAACTGCATGTGCGATCATTGCCAGACGGCGTTTCGCGGCTATCTGCGGGAACGGTTCTCGGGCCCCGAACTGCGCGAGCGATTGGGTATCGATGATTTGGAAAAACAACGGTTCGGTGAGCTTGTGTCGTGGCACGATCCACGCGAGTCGACGCCGCTGCGCCGCGAAATGCTGCGATTCTCTCAGGTGTCGAATAAACAGGTCTTCGACGAGCTGTTCGTGAAATATGGCCGGTCTTTGAAAACGGATCTGATCGTCGGCCAGTGGAACCACCTCGGCAATTTTTCGCAAATCAGCGGCGACGAACGCTGTTTGCTTCCCGCCGAACTGTGGGGACGCGATGAGGATTATCTCTGGTACAGCACCGGCGACAGCGCGCATTTCACCGACCTCGCGCAACGGTTCCTGGGCGACGCCACGCTGCAAGCCCGGTTCATCCGCGGGGCGTTCGATGACAAACCGTTCACGCTCGGCAAGTACGAGAGCACTCGTATCCGCGTCGCGATCGCGGAATTGGCGGCCAACGGCGGTGCGCCGATGGGGTTCTATACCCGCTTCACCGACCCGGCTGCGCGCGAGGCGATTGTCCAGTATTACCAGTTTTTGCGGAAACACGACTCGCTGTACCGCGGCAACCGGCCGTACGCCGAGTACGCCTTGCTCTTTCCACGCCGCGCCGTCCAAGCCGGACGATTGGATGCGCTGGAGCAATTCCGCGAGATGGGACGCGAGATGCTTGAACGCCACTTGCTGTTCGATGTGCTGCCCGATGACCAAGCAACGCCCGAGCGAGTCGCGGTTTATCGGGCCGTGTTCACTCCGGATCCGGCGCCAACCGCTGGCGTATCCACCACGTCAAGCTCGCCCCCGTTAGGCTCGGCCGAGCGTTTGCCGCGAGCGCGAAAGGAGTTGGACACCATCGTCCAGCGGGAGCAGGCGAGCCGATTCACCGCGCCATTTACGGTCCGAGTATCGGCGAGCGAACCGGAGTCCGGCGGCGAACTCAATTTGCACTTTGTGAACTACAACCGGGAAGAGCCGCCCAAGCAGAATGGCCAGCCTAGTTCGGGAGGCGGCATCAAGGATGAAAAGCCGATCGCGGCTACCGGCGTCGCCTTTGACGTGGCGATTCCCGGCGGCCGCCGCGTCGCGGCGGTGCGTTTTGCGACCCCCGAAAGCGGCTCGGAACGCGAACTCGCTTGGAAAGTCGAGGCAGGGCGGGTCCGAGCGACGCTTCCCGAATTTCTCGTCTATGGCGTCGTCCGCGTCGAATGGGAGCGGACGCCGCCAGGGAAGTGAGACGCTAGTTCGAGCCAGCGGAACCGCTCGCTGGATGCTCGGTTTCCGCCGCCAGCCATTCCACGTACGGCACGCTAGCCGCGACGATCGGCAAGCCAATCACCTGCGGCACCGAATACGAGTGGTTGTCGCGAATGAATTGCTCGACGGCGGCGAAAAGTTCCGCTCGAGTTTTGATCGAGCAGCGCCATTCCTGAGCCGCCTCGACGTCTCCCTGCCAGCGATAGACGCTGGTGATCGGGCCGTCGATTTGCACGCATCCCGCGAGGCGGGCGGCGACAAGTCCTTCGGCGATCGACCGCGCCTCCTCTTCCGTGCTCGCTGTCGTGATGATCTCAACCAACTCAGGCATCGGAGCCACAGCGATCGATCTTTCAGAGGCGAACTACTGTGCCGCGAGCCATGCGAGGCCCTCTTCGCGGGTCGTGGCGATATGCCACAGTTTCTCGGCTTGGATAAGCCGCAGCAATTCCAAGGCGTGGGGCGAACAGTTCACGACCGCCATCTTTCCCTTTTTCGTGCGAGCGCATTTCCAAAGCCGCATGAAGAGTCCGACAGCCGACGAACCGAAATAGTCCGAGTTTTTCAAATCGAGTAGCAAGTGGACGGCCGTTTGCTTTTCGAACCAACTCACCACTTGTTTGCCGTCCAGTTCGATTTGGGCGAAATCGAATTCCGTGAGGCAGGAACGGGGGGTAACGATCGCGGTGCGCCCGTCCACGGCGAAGTCGAAGATGTGGCTGTTCGAGTCCATTGGATTAACCTTGCGGGAAACATGAGCGGCGACGGTGGGTCGCGGTTGGAGCAGGCCGGGTGGCTCGGCGGACCTGGCATTCCATAACCGGAAACCTCACCGCCTTTTCGCCGCAATATCATGTTCGATTCTTGCCGTAAAAGCAATTAGCCGCGAACTCTCCGTCGACATGGCCAGCGTAGTTTCCCCGGCGCCAACTGGGCGTTGCTCGCTTCCGCAGGAACGTTTTCGCAGCCGAGGCCGCAAACCAAGACGGGTCGGCCAGCGTAGTATGGGTGGATACGTTTCGTGGAAGGCGGGCGAGGGGCTGATTCGGTCCTTCGCCGGAGCGGGTCGTCTTCGTCCGCCCGTGCTTAAGGAGAACCGCCATGTATCTCGATCTGGAACGCGAACACCTTTGCCTCTTGGAGCGGCTCGTCGAACGACGTTTGGCCGAAGCCGAGGCGGAGGCGCGACGTCCGCTGGATGCGGCCGCCGCCACCGCGATCGCGGTGGAACTGGAACGCTTGCATCGCATCCTGCACCAATTGCACGAATGCGAATGCGATGTGCTCGCCTAAACGATCGGCGAGGCCGCGGGATCGCAACCGTTCAGGGACGGGGAAATTCCCCTTGGTGAAAATCCTGGCGGACCGTACTGTTCGCGGCCATGGCGAGCAGCACGGCAGAAGGGCGGCGCGGGCGGGCACGCGTGAAACAAAGAGAAGTGCCGCTCAAACCACTGTGCGTCACGCAGCATTGCCGCCACCATTCCCCAGTTATGCCGCCCGAACGACGGCGTTCACGCGATGGCCGCCGAGAACTCAACTATTGGATTCCGCCGCGATCGGCCACTCGCGTGCATCGTTTGGTTCGGGCTGGCTACGACCGACGGTACCGCCAATAA
>JBJTOW010000122.1:0-5258 GCA_046074805.1 Planctomycetota bacterium
GTTCGGCTTTGTAGCCCCGGTCTAGCAACACTTGGGTGATCTTGGGGAAGGTAGAGACGTCTTCGAGTTGCTCGGGGGTTTTGCCGATGCCGTCGTAGTCGGAACCGATACCGACGTGGTCGATTCCGGCGACGCGAATGATGTGCTCGATATGGTCGACGACATCGTGGACGGAGCCAGCTTGGATCGGGTTTTCCGCTTCCCAGCGGCGTTTGGCCGCCTTGAATGCTTCCTCTTCAGGGAATTTCGCTCGAAGGTCCCGGTTCACTTGGAACATATTCGCCCGTCGTTTCGCGGACTCGGGATGGATGAACCCCGAAAAGAAGTTGACCATCACGACGCCGCCATTTTCAGCGGTCAACTTCAAAATGTCGTCTGGGACGTTGCGGGGATGGTCGGCGACCGATCGGGCGGACGAATGTGAAAAGATGACCGGCGCCTTGGTGACCCGCAAGGCGTCGCGCATCGTCTCGGGTGAAACATGCGACAGGTCCACAAGCATGCCCAGACGGTTCATCTCCCGTACCACTTCCTCGCCGAAAGCCGTCAGCCCGCCATGCTTTGGCTCATCAGTCGCCGCATCGGCCCAGGCGAGCGTGTCGGAGTGGGTGAGCGTCATGTAGCGGGCGCCGAGCCGGTGTAGCCGCCGCAGGTTTTCCAGCGAATCCTCGATGCAGTGACCGCCCTCGACGCCGATCAACGATGCGATCTTTCCGGCTTTTCGAGCGGCGACGACATCGTCGGCGGTCAGTGCCAGGGCGAAATCGTGCGGATAACGTTTAACCATGGTCTGAACCAACTCGATCTGTTCGAGCGTCGTCAGCAACGCTTGGCGTGTTTCCGCTGGCACGTAAACCGACCAGTAGACGGCGCCGACCCCGCCTTGCCGTAGCCGTGGTAGATCGGTGTGGAACTTGGGCACCGGGCCCGCAATATCGGCTTTGTCGAACGACGAACCGGCTTCTGTCCGCATGGTCCACGGCAGGTCGTTGTGGCCGTCGAAGACATAGGTTTGGGCATGAATTCGCCGTGCCTCGTCGGAGACAACAACCTTGCCGCGTTCGGCCGCCGACACCGCCGCCGTCATGAATTCGAAACATCCCGAAACCGCCACAGCGGCAGCCAACGCCGCGAACGCGACGGGAACTCCGCGGGTACAAATACGAAAAGCGGTCGGAACCATGACAAGCGGCCTCCACGGCGGACGAGCGGAACTGCGATATACTCGACGCCCGCTGAGCATACCTTTGCCCAGGTCCCCTTCACCACCCCACGGCTTGTCGACTTGCCGAGTTACGTCAAGTTACTGCCGCCGTCTTTTTCCGCTGACAACGTCCTCATTCTTTCGCGAGTTTCGCCAGCCCATGTCCGCGACTACCCGTCTTTCGCCCCAAGCCGTCTTGATCGCAACTCCTGCTCGCCGCGGCGAACGCCCCAGCGCCACGCGTTGTGCCGCGTTATCCACAGCGGGTTGGACCGCCACGCTCGCCGTCGGCTTACTGGGAACCATCGTCACGCTCGTCTGCCGCCTCGGTGTTGGCGCCGAGCCCGCCGCTGCTCAGACGGTAGCCGCCCAGCCAGCCGCAGTTCAGCCAGGCACGCCTGGAGCGTCGGCCGCCCTCAAGCAGTTCTTCGAAGACGTCTGGCAGTTCGATCTGAGCGAGAATCCGGTGTTCGCGACCAGCGTGGGCGACTTTCGGTACAACGATCGGTTGGCGCGGGAGACGCTGGCGGACCATGAGCGTCGCGCGGCGCGACGGCGGGAGTTTCTCGCGCGGTTGGAAGCCATTCCCCGCGGCGAATTGCCGCCCGCCGACCAGCTAAACCGGGACATTTTCGCGCGTCAACTGCGCGATGATCTGGCCGAGTTCGACTTTGGGGCGCATTTGCAGCCGATCACCAACCGCTCGGGTTTTCACATTTCTTTTCCCGAGTTGCCGCGCGAGGTGCCGTTGAAGACAACGCGGGATTACGAACAATACGCCGCTCGCTTACGAGCGTTCGACCAGTACGTGTCGGACCATCTGGAACTGATGCGGGAAGGAATGCGGCGGGGGCTGGTGCTTCCGTCGGTGGTTCTGGAAGGTTACCGCGATTCGATCACGACCCATATCGTCGAAGACCCGACAAAGAGCCTTTTGTACGCGCCAGTATCGAAGTTTCCGACTTCGGTCCCCGAGGGTGAACGCGAACGCTTAACGGCGGCGGTCCGGGACGCGATCGCCCAGTCGGTGGTGCCGGGCTATCGCCGCTTCCTCGCATTTATGGAAAGCGATTATGTGCCGGCGTCTCGTGGTTCGATCGGCGCGGCGGCCCTGCCTGGCGGCCGCGAGTTTTACCGGCACCGAGTGCGGTTATTCACGACGACCGACATGACGCCCGAAGAAGTCCACGCCACGGGACTGGCTGAAGTGAAACGGATCCGCGCCGAGATGGAAGCGATCATGCGGAAAGTCGAATTCAAAGGCGACTTTCCCGCCTTCCTCGCCTTCCTTCGCACCGATCCGCGGTTTTACGCTCAAACGCCCGAGCAGCTTCTCAGCCACGTCGCGTTGATTCTGAAACGGATGGACGGGGAATTGCCGCGGTTGTTTCGTACGCTGCCACGCACCCCGTACGGTTTGCGATTGATCCCCGACTACATAGCGCCGCGCACAACCAGCGCGTACTATCAACAGCCGAGCGGCGATGGCCGGCTTGGCGGTTACTACTACTTGAACACGTATAACCTCAAGAGCCGACCTTTGTACGAAATGGAGGCGCTGTCGCTCCACGAAGCCGTGCCCGGCCACCATTTGCAACTTGCGCTCCAGCAGGAACTGACGGGCCTGCCGCCGTTTCGACGGTTCACCAACTTCACAGCCTTTATAGAAGGATGGGCCTTGTATGCTGAAAGACTGGGGCTTGAGACCGGCTTCTACCAGGATCCTTATAGCGACTTCGGCCGATTGACATTCGAGATGTGGCGGGCCTGTCGACTGGTTGTCGACACCGGCATGCACTACCTGGGCTGGACTCGCGAACAGGCGATCCGTTTCATGAGCGACAATACGGCCCTGGCCGAACACAATATCCGCGCGGAAATCGACCGGTACATTTCATGGCCCGGCCAAGCGTTGGGCTATAAGATCGGCGAATTGAAAATCCGAGCACTACGATCGGAGGCCGAACAGGCGCTCGGCGACCGCTTCGACATCCGCGAGTTCCATGAGGTTGTGCTCCGCGACGGCGCAGTGCCGCTCGCCGTGCTCGAAACGTCTGTCCGGGCTTGGCTGGAATCGCAATCCAAGCCGCTTGGAGGCCGTGTGACCTCCGAGACGGGCAGCAAGACTGGCAGCAAGACGGACGGCAAGACGGACGGCGAACCGGGTAGCTAAGCGGGTGAGATAGCGGGCGGCGAGATGGGCGGCCCGAAGGCAAGATACGCGAAAAAAAATGACCTAGGTCGCCAAGCCCAGCCCGGTTATCATCCTTAGCGCGCTGCGCTGCCGTGCCGCCGATTGGCCGGAGCAGATCGCGATACGACTCACGAGCGTCTCATGGAGGAGATCTCGAAGCCATGCGAACGGAATCGACGCCTCACGCCCCGGCCCGCGCCGTGTTCACTCGACTTTTGAACGCGCTGGCCGCCGCTTCGTGCTTACTGCTGGCGGCAGAGAACGAGACATTCGCGCAGACGACCACGGGCGGCACTTTCGTTCCCCGCGGAACATCGGGAACGGGCACGGCAGGCACGGGAGTAGGAACGGCGGGGGCGGGCACCTCCAAAACCGGTTCGAACGGTTACACGTCGGGTAGGTTCAGTACCACGTCACCTGCCGCCGGTTCGCAGGGAAAAGCAACCCCCGGGCTCAATGGCCAGACCGTCCCGCTTCAATCTCCAACCCGCCCCACAGGTCAAGGAACCGGTGGCCAAGCTTCCGGCGGGCAGGTTCCAGGCGCACAGGTTCCAGGCGCGCCGATTTCGGGCGGCAAAGCTTCTGGCGGGCAATTTTCCAATGGACAACAGCCGGCGGGGCCCGCGAGTTCAAACGCCGCGGCCGCTGGCAAAGGACCGACGCTGACGCAACCCGTGCTGCGGACATCGCCGCCGCTTGGAATGGCGCCGGTACAGGCTCCAGCGTGGATTCCTCTGCCGCCCGAGCATGAAAAGTATCTGGATCAGGTTTTAGGCTATTGGCAGGATTCAAGCGCCAAGATCAAACGCTACCGCAGCCGGTTCACTCGCTGGGAGTACGACGGCGTGTTCACGGCTCGTGACGCGAAGACGGGCGAGATGCCGGCCAAAACGCAGAGCAGCGGCGTCATCAAATACGCCGCCCCGGACAAAGGGTTGTTCCGAGTTGAACAGATGCTGCATTACACGCCGGGCACGAAACCCGGTGAACGGGCCCAGTACGCGCCCCATCCCGACGACCGCGGCGAACAGTGGATCTGCGATGGCAAGTCGGTATTCGCCTTCGACCATCAAAAGCGGCAATTGATTCAAACCGAATTGCCGCCCGATATGCAAGGTCGAGCGATTGTCGACGGCCCCCTGCCATTTATGTTTGGAGCCGAGGCCGCCAAGATTAAACAGCGTTTCTGGATTCGCGTGATCACACCCAAAGACGCGAAAGGCGAATATTGGCTCGAAGCGGTCCCCAAGACTCGAACCGACGCCGCCAATCTCCGGATGCTGCACATTATTATCGACGAGCAGGATTTTCTACCTAAAGCGATGGCGATGTTCGATCGCAATTACGACGAGGTCCGCAATCCGACCTGCACGAATTTTGTGTTTGAAAAGCGCGAAGTTAACTGGAACGAAACGCTCGACAAAATCAACATTTTCGCTCGCGAATTCTGGGAACCGGCAACGCCGCTTGGCTATAAGAAAATCATCGAGCGGTACGATGCGACGCCAGCCGAACGGCTCGTAACGCCGACGCCGGCCGCCAAACAAGCCAACCTTCCCGCCGCTCCAGGCGCCGCCACAACCCAGCCGCGCACGAAACGATAAGGCGGCTCGGGCTTTGTTCGCTGTCCACCTTGCGGGTACGACGGACTCCGTAGTCCGTCGCAGCGGTGTGAAGTGGTCCGCGTGGCCAAAATGGAAGTTGCGAACCGTCCTCGCCGCTCCGCCGTTGGGTCATTGAGCCTACCGCTGGCTCGTCCAAGGGGAATGTGTTCGGCCGACGGCGTTTCTCCGTGTCGATTGAATGAGATCGGCGATAGCGGCGAGCAGTTGCGATTCGCCGCGAAGGGCGACGGTTCGC
>JBJTOW010000123.1:0-6096 GCA_046074805.1 Planctomycetota bacterium
GAGCGTCTCGGCGACGACGCGTTGAATGTCCGGCGAAAAGGCGATGACAAAAGCCAGCGGAGCATCACCCGCGTCCGCCAGCGCTTCCATAAAGTCCGTCCGCGGCTCGCGGCTGCGTTGTTGCAACCGCAGCCACGGCGCCCCTTCCCCGGCGATAACGTTTCCATCCACCACTGCCCGCTGCGGATGCAATCCTTCTGGAAGTCCCGTCCGTAGACCGGCCAATAGCTGCTTCGCGTCGCCGCCAACTTTCGGCCGAGCGACAATCAACGGCTGATCCACTTCGCCATCGGCGGTCCAAAGGCAGAAAATCTCGCTGGCGCCCGCCTTGCGGAACGCATCTAGCCATTGATCCACCGCGAAAACCTGCCGATTGACGAGATTCAGATGGCGGGCGTCCGCTCCAAGGAGCTCACGAGCCTCGCTCAGGATCTTGGCCGACTGGATTCTGGCTAAGTCGACACGCAAGACGCCAACCGTCTGGTTGTCGAGACGCGGGCCAATCAGCGGATCAGGCTGGGCAGCCGCCGCCGAGAGAGTGCAGATGGCGGTCGCGAACGCGAACGCCATCTCAATGAGTCGCTGGGCTCGAATAGTCATGGAAAGACCCCTGGGAAAAGAAGAGAAGCGGGAAACTCGACACATGACGGAACGGCTCGGACAGTCGACGCTCCTCCAAAGAGCCCGTCGACCATTGTTTTCTGGCGACGCACCGTTTACGGACGGCGGATGACGATCTCCCAGGTGCTAACCTGTTGAGCTATCCCCGGCGCCGAGTGCGGCCCTAGCTCCAGCGCTCCCACGCCGTCGCGCACGGTGTACTCGAACGGTTTTCCCGTGAGCGGATCGGGAGGTATCGGCGCGACGCGGATCTCGGCAAGCGATGCGGGGAGCTGACCGCCGTGCTCCGCCGCGTGCCATCGCAACGCCTCAACGATCCGCAGCGCCGCGATTTGGCGGGCGTAGTTCGCTTCCACGTAACGGGTCGCCAGGATGATGTCAAACAACTGCCGCGAAACGCCCAGAGTGCCCTCGAAGTTGCCGCCCAACGCCACGTTCGCCGAATCGAGCAGACGACGCGAGTCGGCGAACAGGTTAGGCCAGCTGTCAGGCGATTCCAGCGCGGGCCATTTGAGGAGTCGCTGTTGGACTTCGCGGTTCACCTGCGTCGTGCTCAGCGCGATCACTTGCCCGATCGGCAATGGCTCCACTTGCTCAGCCGTCCATCCGGCCGCGATGAGTCGCCGCTTGGCGGCGGGATACAAACTGGCCATCGCGCGGGCGTCCATCATCGATTGTCGTTGTCGCTTCACCCCATCCGTATCGCTCGCCCCCCCCTTTTCCCCGCCTGGAGTTTGCGACTCGGACGGGCCGCTCTCCAGTTCCCAGAATGGACGAATCAACCGCAGCCAGCGGGCCGCTTCATCCTCGGTCGCCACTGGCGGTTTCGACGTCCCAGGCACTGGGGCCACATTGTCGGCCGGATCGCGTAGTTGGAGCTCAAATGACAAGCGTTCAATATCGGCCGCCGTATGCAGGTCGATAGCGGGCCGGGGCAAAGCCGCCAGCACCCAGTAGAGATTCGCGCTCTTGGGGGTCGCGATCCAATCTTGGAGCGTCTGGGCCACCGTCAAATGTTGGGCGAGGCTCAGGAGCGGTGGGAGTGTCAGCGGGATCCCAGCCGTGTCATCCGCCATTTGCCGCGCCGTTCGCAGGGCCGCCAACGCATCCGCGAAACGGCCCTCGCGCAAGGCTACTCGGGATTCAAGCCGAGCGAACTTCCCCAATTCGCGGAGTCCATGGAGCTCGGGCAAGGGCATTTGGAGCAGCTTGGAAGCGGGCAGCCCGAAGACGTTCGCCCCGAAATCGCAATGATCGTTCTCGATCACCATCCGCAGTCCCGCCCGCAACGATTCGTGCGAGGCAAGCCAGCGCGACGCGGCACGGCACTCGGCGTCTCCCAAAGGCGATTCCAGCCAAGCGTCGCGGTGGTCTCGCAGCCCCTTCCGATAATCCGTCGGATGCTCCGCCGCTAAGGAGATCAGCTTGATGTACGCGCTGGCACGGTTTCCCCGCCGACGCTGCTCGGAAGGAATCCGCACATCGTTCGCCATCGGCTCGCGATCCGATGGCCTCACGGCATCCACAGTGAGCCGGTATCGAGTCGGCTGGCCGGAGACATCGGGAGCCGAACGAATCACCTCCACTTGGGCGTTAGCCGACAGTGGAGCGGTCAGAGCCACCGTCACGCAAGCGAGCCGCGCCGCCCAAAACCTCGGAAAGACCACCAGCGACGTTGCCATGGGAGATTCTCGAAAAAAAGGGCCCAAAGAAGCACTAGGGAAGCGGTTGATCGAGCGACCGCAGGCCGTCCCGCAGGAAGGCCTGTCGCAACTCCAAAGTCGTACGCGGTGACGTGGAACCCCGGTTTTCCGCCGCCCCGTCACCGCCACCGCCACCGCCACCGCCGCCAAGGCCGCCACCATCGCCAGGGCCGCCACGGCCGTCCACGAACGATCGCAAGTCCGTCCGCCAACCTCGCCGAGCGGCAACCAAGGCGAGTGCCCGGTCGCACACCTCGTCCATCGTCGTGGAACTAACCGAGTCCGCCTCGGCCGTTGTCGCAGTTGGAACCGCGTTCGGCGGCAGAGATGGAACGGGAACGGGAGCGGGAACGGGAACGGGGCCAGGCTGGGGAACTGGGATCGCGGGTGGGGTCGCGCTGGAAGCGATCAACGCCGTCGCCGAATTGGTGGCGACGGGCACGGGCCCCGCCGTCGTCCCCGAGTCACCACCCCTGCGGAACGCCACAAGCAACGACGCGGCCGCCACACCGCCACAGACAACCGCCAAAACTCGCCAGCGGAACAGGTCCCGCCGCTGCCGACGCGCCGCGACAAACGCCGACTCCTGGCCCGCCAGAAACATCAGACGCGCCTCGTCGATCGCCGGAACCCGCGGCTCCAACTTCCTCAGCAACCGAGCCACATCGCCGAGTTCATCGCCGTTGGGATCAAAGCTGGACTCCTGGTCCCCATGCGGGTCGGCGGGAAAAGTCATGGCAGCACCTCCAATAGCAACGGTCGCAGGGTCTTTAAACCGGCCATAAAACGGCGGTGAGCGACACTGGTCGACACACCCACAAGCTGTCCGATCTGCTCAAACGTCAAACCACCCCAAATCCGAGCGACAATGACTTCGCGGATCTCGGTCCCGAGCGTGGCCAGTGCGTCCGCAATCACACCGGTTTCCACAGGGTTGCCACCCACAGGGTTGCCGCCCTCAGGGTTGCCGCCCACGGGGTTGCCGTCCACGGGGTTGCCGCCCACGGGGCTCGCCGGATCGCATTGGAACCAAGCTGCGCGGGCCGCTCGACCATCCAGTTCGCCCGCTCGCTGGCTGGCCGCCCATTCGCCCGCCGCCGACTCATGGTGTCGCCGGCGAACCGCCGCTCGATGCTGATTCATCGCCCGCTTGCGGACGACATCGAACAACCACGCCAACGGCTCGCGAGGCGGCGTTGTCTGCCGCGCCAACGCGATCAGAGCTTCCTGGACACAATCGTCCGGCGACTCCGTCCACTGGGCCGCGAACAGCGCAAGCGCCGGTCCGTGCGAGACCAACAGTCTCCGCAAGTCTTCCGGCCCGATCGCAGCGTCGCTTGCCAGCGTCATCCCGTTTCCGCCTCCCTCCACTGACTGGATGTCCCCGGCGGCGGGATTTCATTTCGCAATGGCGGCGAAAATCTTTTTTGGCGGCAAACGAAACCCGCCCGCTACGGCAATAGCCGCAGGCAAGATGGCGATCGCACTTCCGTCGGCGGGCCAACCGCCTTCAACCGACCACTCTCGCGGTCGATCGCAAAGACCGCGACGTTGTTCCCAGGCATGTTCGCGCATAACAGCCAGCGGCCGTCGCCGGTGATCGCCAGATTCTGCGGCCCTTTGCCCAAGCTCGGCTCAATCCCCACGCGCGTCAAACCGCCATCCGCCCCGATCGCGAAGATCGCCACGCTGTCGTGGCCGCGGTTCGTGCCATACAGAAAACGGCCGTCCGGAGTGATCTTCACGTCGGCCGTGTGGGTAACGCCCTTATAGCCTTCCGGCAACGTCGAAACGGTCGCTCCCGGCGTCAACGCGCCAGTCGCCTCCGAGTAGTCGAAACGGGTCACCGTATTCGCCAACTCGTTGATCGCATACAGCCATTTGCCGTTCGGATGGAACGTCAAATGCCGCGGGCCAGCGCCCGGCGGTGTCGCGGCGGACGGCGGGTCGAGCCGTTCCAGTTTTGCCGTGCTCGCTTCCAGCCGATAGCCGAGCAGTTTGTCGATACCTAGATCGGCGGCGTAAGCGTGGTGATTATTGGGGCTGATCACAAAACAATGGGCATACGGTCCCTTTTGACGAACCGGATCAGGCCCCGACCCGTCATGTTGGAAAAACGAGGCCGCTGGCCCCAGCGATCCGTCTTCGCGAACCGGCAGAGCGGCCACATTGCCGGTCGTGTAGTTGGCGACCAGAACCGTCTTGCCCGTCGCGTCCACCTCCAGGAAGCACGACGCCGAACCGCGACTGCTCTGCTGATTGAGCAGCCGCAATGAGCCTGTGGACTTTTCGATCGCGAAGGCGGCAACCCGCTCTTCGGCGGCGCTGCCGAAGTTCTTGGCGTCGATCGAGTACAGGAAACGCTGGTCGGGAGAGATCGCGATGAAGAACGGATTGTCGACACCCTCGTTCCGCGTTACCGGCGTGAAACGCCCCTCGGCGAGCGAAAAACGCCAGGCGTGAATCGCCCCTTGGCCGCCGCCCGCAAACGAGGTCGCAAACACCAAGGGGTCGGCCGCGCGGACCGTCGTGGAAACAGCCATAAGTGGAAAAGCCGCCCAAAGCAGGTAGCTGAAGATCCGAAAACCAAAACCGCTCAAACAAGTCTTCATGGCCATCCCCCACGTCACCCACAGGCAAGAAAGACGACACCCGACCATGTCGCAGTCCACGCCGCGAACCTGACCCTGGCAGACTCGGACAACCGCCAGCGCGAACACATCGTAAAAGCCTCGCCTGGGGTACGCAATTAGCCGCTCGCGGTTGCCCGCCTCGCCGCGCGGCGGTCCGGTAGCCAGAGCCGTCGCCATGGCGCCGCTTCGAACACACGACCCAGTTTGGGGATCTTTTCGCGCAAAAAAAGCCGTTCGACTGAATGACTTGGCGGATTTTGACGATTAACCAAGCACGTCCGGTTGTACCGGCTGTACTGGCTGTGCCGGTCGTCCGGTTGTGCCGGTTACCGAGCGGACACGCGGGAAAGCCAGAATCGCTTCGGAGGTGTCGCCATGCCGCGACCCTTTCGCGGCCGGCGGTCGTAATACAGCGTGGTGAAATGGACTTTCCGGCAATTGCCGGTCGGAGAGGCCATTTCGAGGCGAATTCGAGGTTCCTTTTCCAGGCGAAAGCCGACGGAAAAAGCGGGCGCACCCTCCGGTGGTCCCGCCTCCCCGTCGACGCCACACGAGGACGAAGATGACACGGAAAGAATCACTGACCAGCTTGCGGCAGATTCTCCTCAAGCGGCGCGACGCGTTGCGGCGAGCGCTGGCGGGCGACTTAAGCCTGCTCAAGGAGCTGCGGGGACAATCCACGGGCGACGTCATCGACGCCGCCCTGGATTCCGCCCAGGATGAATTGAGCTCGCAATTTGCGGAAGTCGAAAGCCGCGAATTGGCGAGTATCGAGAACGCGCTCGAGCGAAGTCGCGAAGGCGACTACGGCTGTTGCGAAGTCTGCGAAGACGCGATCCCGCTGGCCCGGCTGCAGGCGTTGCCCTACGCGACCACCTGCATCAACTGCCAGCGCGAAGCCGAAAAGACCGGTGGCCGCGGCCGCGGAATCCAAGGCATGTCGCGCCTCTTCGATTCGTTCTCCGACAGCGACTCGAGCTCGAGCGATGTCGAAGTCGACGTCTCGTAGCCAGCCGTTGGCCCGCCGGTCGCCGACGGCCTTACCAAGCCGTTCCACAGTGCCGGCGGACAGAGTGGCTGGACGGAAAGGTCTCGGTACGGGAATGTCGTGATGCGCGTGTTTTTCGATGTAATCCGTG
>JBJTOW010000124.1:0-17318 GCA_046074805.1 Planctomycetota bacterium
GGCACAGCTCGCCGCTGCGGCGGATCATGGCGTCGGTGCCCTCGACCGCCTCCACGGCGATCACGTCGCGGTCGCGCACGCTGATCGCCTGGCCGATGTCGAGCCCGCCGACCTTCTGCAGCAGCGGCCAGCCGAATGCGATGTCGCCCTCCGCGCGCGCGTCGGGCCGCACGCGGCCCATCGCTCCCTCGCTCGCCATGTGCTCGGGGATGTAGCGCGTCGAGTCGATGAGCACCACTCCGTGCGCGGCCAGGTCGTCGGCCACGGCGCGGAGCAGGGTAGCGCTGCGGCGGTCGTGGCGCAGCCTGCGGAACCACAGGTCCGCGGAGTTGAACGCGGCGGGCGAGGCGGGCGAGGCGGGTGAGGCGTCGCCGAGCGTCGTGGAGACGCCAGCCGTGTTGCGAGCGGCGGAGGAAGCGGGGCAGGCGTTCGCCGAGCTGCGGCAGTCGCTGCCGCGGGGGCTGCCACGGCTCTGGTTGCGGCAGGCCGCGAACCCATCGCCAACGCAGCTGCGGCAGTGGCGCGACAACGCGCAGGGGACGGTTCAGTCGTGGTTGCTGCCGGCCGCCAACGCGACCGCCGGATTCGTGATCCAGGTGATCGTGGGCGGATTGATCATGATCGTTTCCGTGTTCTTTTTTTTCGCGGACGGCGAGCGGATGACGGTGAATGTGATGCGGTTGATTCCGCTGGACATTCGCCATCAGCAGGAGTTGCTGGATGACTTCGCGGGGATCACGCGTGCGGTGGTGACCGCGACGATTGTGGCGGCTGTCGCTCAAGGGGTCCTCGCCGGATTCGGGTTTTGGTTCAGCGGCGTGGAATCGGTGATGTTTCTGGTGCTGTTGACGATCGTGTTGGCGATGATTCCGTTTGTCGGCGCGATGTCCGTCTGGATTCCCGTCTGCCTGTGGATTGGAGTTGTCGAGGGGCGGATTTGGACCGCTTTGGCCCTGGCCGTCTACAGTGGAGTGGTCGTTTCGCAGGTGGATAACATCATCAAGCCGATGATCTTGCAAGGGCGTTCGAATCTGCACCCGTTGCTGGCGTTGCTCAGTGTGCTGGGCGGCGTGAAGGCGCTTGGTCCCATCGGGATCTTGATCGGCCCGATGGTGGTGGTGTTCCTGCAAACGCTGCTGAAGATTCTGCACCGCGAAATGACGAATTTGGAAAACCCGTCCCGCCGCGCATCCGCGCTCGCCGAGGCTGATACGCTGTCAACAGCCGATAATCGGCCACCAGCGGAGACGACGTAGGATTTGCCGCATTCGGTCGAGTTCACGCGGGTCGGGGTTTACCAACGGGTATCGGTGTCCTGGACAGATAGCCGCCGCTGGCACGTCCAATAGTCGCAGCATTGAATCCCGAGCCGCACGGCGGTCATCCGTCAAAAAACGGGACATGAACACGATTCGCTCTCCCGCTACGGCCAGAGCGTCGCCCGCAAACAAGACCCGTTCGGGCTCGAAGAAGTAACTCACGTGACCCTGCTCATGCCCGGGTGTTTCGATCACGCGAAACGCTCCCTCGATCAGTTCGCCGTCGCGAACGTACTGCGTCGCGTGGATCGCGCGGGGCGGGGCCAATTCCAACAGCCCGCGAGTCGGCGCCCAGAAACCGGCATCGGGAAGCCGTTTGGCGAACCAGCCGCGTGGCCCCTGCGCCAGCGATTCACGGGTGAATTTGCCGCGCGAAACCGAGTGGTAATAAACCCGTGGTCCCGAACGCGCGATCAGTTCCGCCGCGCCCGACGAATGGTCGTTGTGCCAGTGAGTGAGCAGGATCGCGCGGACATCGGAAGGAGTTCGACCGGCTTCAGCCAAGCCTTGGATCATATCGGCCGCTGATACGTCGATTCCCGCATCGATCAACACGACGCTATCGCCGCGGATCACAAAATACGAACAGCTCAGGTAGTCCCGCCGTCGGACGCAGTAAACGGAATCGGAGACTCGCGTCGTGATCGGCATTCGTCCTACCAGAGTTGCGCGACTTCGTCGGCCAAATCATCCAACAACTGGTCCCAACCGGTGTCGCTGGCCGTGTCGTTCGCGTCGCTGGAATCCCCAATAACAGTTAGCATCCGATCGCGAGCGTTTTCCAGCGAGACGACAAGCAACGGCGACATCGCTGGGAACCGCGCTGCTACGCGCGGCGATGGCATGGGGATTTCACGAGCGACAAGTTGGGCGGCGTCAAGTGCTGCGGCGTCAAGCGCTGCGGCGTCAAACGCTTCGTCGTTAAGTGGTGCGGCGTCGACGACAGAAACGGCGCTTGAGACGCCAGAGGCACCAACACCCGACCATTCACCTTCTGCCTCTTGCAGTTTTACTTGTGCTTGTACTTGTTCTCCTTCGCCGCTCCCGCCTTGGTTGAGCTGATTGATCACAAGCAAAGCGTCGATGGGCGTAGCGAAACCATCGCCGTTGACATCGTAGAAGAATTGCGAGCCGTTGGGGGGCGGAGAGAAATCGGCGGTGGGCGGGTTCGGAAGCGGGTTGCTTCCGAGAATGCCATTGTTGATGAAGTTGATCACGAGCAAGGCGTCGAGTGACGTCACCGGCGTGGCGCCGCCGCTGTTGTTGACATCGAGTGGATTGATGGGGTTTCGCCACGGGGTGCCTTCGCGAACGGCTTGAACGAGCAGTTCGGCCGAACCCTGCGTGAACTTCATGAATGTCGCGTTGTCGATGGAGACGCGATCGACGAACGGCCAACCCGGGCCGATTTCCACCGTGTCGCCCTCGTTGCGGAACACGATCAGCTGGTTGGAATCGTCGGACAGGTTCAACACTTCGCGATAACTGAGGATGAGGGCATTGCCGCCAACGCCCGTGATGTCGATCCGTTCGATACCGGCGACGCGCGAGTCGCCCAGAGTGGTGAGATCGAGGACGATGCCCGCGCCGTCGAAGCGAAGCGTGTCGAGTCCACGACCGCCGTCAGCTCGCCGGAACAGCGTATCGCCGACGCCCAGCACATCGGCCCCTTCGCCACCGACCAGCACATCGATGCCGCCGCCGCCGGCCAAGATGTCGGCGGCCTGCTTTCCGACGATCAAGTCAATCAACAGCGAACCTTGCAGGAGATCGCTGCCACCGGTGCCGGCCTTGGTCGTGGAGCCGGTGAAGTCGCGGCCGAGGAAAACATAGCTGGAACCATTGTTTTGGAACGGCGCCCCGATGATCAGGTCGTCGTAGCCATCGCCGTTGATATCGCCCGCGCCCGCGACCGCCGAACCAGCTCGATCCTGTGGAGCAACGCCTTCCAATCGGAAGCCGTTGCGGCCATTGATGGCGGCAAGGTCGAAAATCGCGGCCGAGCCAGTGGGGGCTCCGAACAGCACGTAGGTTTCGCCCGTCTCGGAACGCGGTGGCGTGCCAGTGGTCGACTGTGGCGCGCCCAGGATCACGTCGTCGAAACCGTCGCCATTGACATCGCCAGCCGCCCCAACCGCGATTCCCAATCGATCGCCTTCGCGTATTCCGTCGACTCGGAATCCATTCCCGCCGCTCAACGACAGCAAGTCGAATTGCGGCGCGAACGGACCGCCGGAGCCAAAGATGAGGTAGGCCGAGCCGGCGTTCAGACGCGGCGGCGATCCGGGATCGGCGTTGGGTACGCCAACGATGATGTCCCCGAATCCGTCGGCGTTGAAATCGCCCGCCGCACTGACGGAGAAGCCGAGCAAATCGTCGTTGTTGAATCCGCGAATCGCGAAGCCATTGGCGCCGTTCAGTTGGTCGACAACAAACGGACTAACCAAAGGCGAGACGCTGCCGAAGATCAGATAGGCGGCCCCCTTGGCGGCGTTCGTGCCGACCTCGCCCACTTGGGCCCCGACGAGGATATCGCCGAGTCCGTCGCCGTTGACATCGCCCGCCCAGCTTACGGAGAGCCCTGTTTGCTCGGCTGGTCCCAGGCCCTCGATACGCACACCGTCGCTCAAGCTAAGCGAGCCAAGGTTGATCACGGCGGGAAAACCGGCCGGCTTTCCGAACACCAGGTAAGCGGCTCCCGAGTCGACGCGCGCCGGATTACCTGGGTCGGCCGCCCGAGCGCCAATGAGCAAATCGGCGTACCCGTCGCCATTGAAATCGCCAGCGCCGCTCAATGCGATCCCCGTCAAATCGTCGCCGCCAAGCCCATCGAGGCGGAAGCCGTTCAGGCCATTGACGGCCGCCAAATCGAAAGTCGCGTTGAAGGCGCCGCCGCGGCCGAAAATCAAGTAGGCCGAGCCGGCGTCGGGCGCGCCCGGCAAGTCGAACCCGGGCGCGCCGACAAGGAAATCGCCGAAGCCATCGCCGTTCACGTCTCCAGCGGCCGCGACGGATGTGCCCGCACGGTCCCCGGCCGTCGCGCCCAAAATCTTAAAGCCCTGAGTCCCGTCAAGCGTTCCGAGATCAAAGCCCGCGTCAAAAACCGTTGACTTTCCAAACACCAGATAGCTGACGCCCGATTCCGGCCTTGGCGGCGTGCCGCCACTCGCCAGTGGCGAACCGATCAAAAAGTCGTCGAAGCCATCGCGGTTGACATCACCCGCGCCGCTCACCGAGTAACCCGCCTGGGAACCCAGCGCGTCGCCGTTCATCACAAAGCCCGCGACGCCGTTACCGATGGGAGGCAGCAAGTCGCCCAGTGGATAGACTGAACCGACGGGTGGAGGCTGGCCGACTCGAAGATTCGTCGCCACCGGTTCGCTGCCCGCGTTGCCGTTGTCGCGCGCCTGGGCATAAAGCGTGTAGAGACCTTCCGGCAGACCGATGGTCGAGTAGGTCAACGTCGCGACTTTCGCGATGGGGTTGGCCGAGCCGATCAGCAAATCGCCGCCCGGGCCGGATTGAAAACCGGCCATGCCGTTCGTTTCGCGGAAGAAATCGACCCGCTTCACAAAACCGTCGAGGTCGTCGACGCCGTTGGCGGCGAGCGTCGTCGCTTGGTTCGCCACAACCACCGCCGGAGTGGCGGATAAGAAGACGATGGTGGGCGGAATGTTGGGCGGCAAGACGGTGAAGGTGGTCGTCGCCGGCAAACTGTCGGCGAGCAAGTTGTCTTGGGCGACCGCATAGCCGGTCGCGGCTCCGGCGGGAAGCAGCGAACTGGAGAGCGAGATGGACCAGCCATCCACACCGCTCGTGTCCGACGCGATGAATTGATCGCCGCCAACGCCGACCTGCAACCCGGGCAGATTATTCGATTCCAAATAGAACCGGACCTGGGAAACATCGCCGTCGGCATCCACCACGCCATTGGCTGTGAAAGTGATTTGCGCCGGTTGAATCACCTCGCCTGGGTTTACCACAAGGCTGGAGATCGTCGGGAATTGGTTGATACTCGAAGGCCCCAGCACGATCCGCTTTGTTGCCGAATTGCCCGGATTACCAGTTCCATCCGTCGCCTGGAACCGCACCTGTTTCGAGGCGAAACCCGGGTTCGCCGCCGTGTTCGCGTAGGTGATGTTTCGCAGCAGCGCTTGAACAGCGGGTAGGGTCGCCTGATCATTGAAGAGCACTTGCAGCGGTGTGGTTCCGACGCCGCCGGAGAAAGTTCCGAAAGGCACGCCGGAGTACAGCACCGTGTTGGCGAAAACGCCGATTTGGCCGCCCCCGGTTCCCTCATTGCGGATCGCCAACCGATCGTCGGCTGTGTTGCCCGCGACGACGCTGGCGACGAACTGGCCGTTGAGGAAATTCGGCGAGTCGTCATCGGTCAGCACAGCGTTGGGATCTACCAGCTGGGGTGATTGCAGCCACTGGTAGCCCGTCGACTGCTCGGTGAGGTCGATGAGCGGGGTTCCCGCCGGCAATCCGCCTCGGACTTCGCCCGCGACAAGGAAGCGGAACACAGGCTCGGTGCTGTCGTCCGTATTGAACACCACCTCGCCCAGTTTCTCGCCGGCGACACTGGTGTCCATCGCCAGCGTGAACCGGAATTGCGAGTCGACGTTGACGATTGACGGAAAAGGCGTGGTCAGCGTGAAGCCGGCCGGCAGCGATAGGTTCGACAAATGGAGCGCCGTCGAGCCGTGATTCTCGATGATGAAGTCTTGCGTGGGCGCGGCCGCGCCCCGCAAGGCCGAACCGAAATCGATCGGGTTGAAACGGTTGTTTAGAAGTTCCGCGTTGTCGACCAGCTTAGGGCCGAACTCCATGCGGATTTCCGGCTCGATCGGCGACGAAACGATGTCGAACGCCCCTACCGCTCGCACCTCGTTATTGACAATCAGGCCCACCAGCCACTGGCCAACATAGTCCTTCCAAGGCTGTTTGATGCTTTCGACAAACATCCCCATGTGGATCGGCGACGTTTCGAGCACATCGCAGACGTTCGCGAAGCGCGGGAAGCGTTTCGGCAAAAGGCAATGGTAGGCTTCGCGGATCTGCGAGCCATCCGGCCGTTGCCATATCACTTGGTACTCGTCGTTGGGGTTGAGATGCGACAACCGGTACCAAAAGTAGATGTCGCCTTGATAGGACGGATGGAGCCGCGTGATTCCCGAGGGGCCTTCCTCAAGGCTTAGCGTCGGATCAAGGTTCGTGATTCCGCCGTCGATCACCGAGCGGTCGGTCTGGCCTTGGTAGAGCAGGGGACGCAGCCAATAGGCGGACGGGTCGAGGTATGTCTCGACGGGACTGCCGCGTCGTTCAAGTTGGTAAAGCAATTTCGCATCGCCCGCTTGCCGCGAACCGGCGACGCCGAGCGTCGCTCCGAGCGCTACCTGATCGCCAGGACGAACCGTGATGGAACTGGGCTCCAGATGCGAATAAATGCTGCTCCAGCCGTTGCCGTGGTCGATTTCCACGATGTCGTTGGCCGTAATGAGATCCAGACTGACCACGGAACGGAATGGCAAAGCGCTACCCAGGACGCCGTAGACCCGACCAGCTCCACCGAGTTCCGAAGGGACGCCGATCAACAGGTCGTCAGCCCCAAGGTTGTTGATGTTGCCCGGCGCGGCCAATTGAGCGCCGATCCCGAATCCACCACTTGGACCGGTGATCAAAAATCCGGCTTCGCCGCCCTGTTTTCCAAGTAACCGTAGGTCGACCGTGGCGGGAAACGCGGTGGAAGCGGCGCGGCCAAACACAATGTAAACGCCGCCGACATTGGTTCCCTGAATGTCCAGCCCGGGCGAGCCGATCGCCAAATCGGGAAATCCATCGAGATTCAGGTCGCCCGCGCGAATGATCGCCGAACCGACCGAGTCGCCCGCAGTGGCGCCGCGGAGCACGAACCCCTGCGAGCCATCGCCGCCAAGCGTTGGAAGAAGAAAATTGAGATTGCGTTCGGCAGGCTGGACCGCCGTCGAGCCGAACACGATGTAGGCCGAGCCAGCTCCGGCCACTTCGCCCGCGCCGCCGGGCACGCCCACTGCGAAATCGGGAAGCCCGTTTCCGTTTACATCGCCCAACGCCGAGATCACCGTGCCGGTTCGCCCATTCGCTTCAAAGCCATCCAGCACGTAGCCCAATGTCCCATCGCCGCCGCCCGCAGCGCGGAGGCTGGAAAGCGAAAACACCGGCGCGAACGGAGTGGTCGATTCCTGGGCCGACGTGTGCCCATGGACGATGTACACCGATCCACGACCAACGGTGCCACCGCGTGTCGCCCCGATCGCCAAATCGGCGGCACCGTCCCCATTCAAGTCGCCAAGTCCGGCGAGCGCCGATCCCGCCGACGAAAAGAACCGCTCGCCATCGATGTAAAAGCCGGACAGCTTGTTCGCCCCGATCGGTAGCCCAGGTGGGCGACCTTTTGGCTGCAGATTGGAAACATTGAAATCGGCCGGCAGACCGGAACTCTGCCCGTACACCACGTATACGCGTCCGCTGCCAATCAGCGGGAAAAAGCTCGGAGGCACCGGGGCCCCGTCGGCATTGGGGGCGCCGATCGCCAAATCGGCGAGCCCGTCGCCGTTCAAGTCGCCCGCGTTGGCAATCGCGAATCCGAACCGATCGGTCGAGGTCTCGCCCCGCAACACGAATCCCTGCGAGCCGTTGCCGCCGTTGATGGACAGCAGGCCAGCTAGGTCGACCACCGGCGGAAAGTTCGTCGCTCGACCGAATACCACATAAACTTCGCCCGCTACCGTGCCGTTGGTGTCGGCGAACGGTGCGCCGAGCGCGAAGTCCGGAATGCTGTCGCCATTGAAGTCGCCGGTCGCTACCGCCGGTTGCCCCATGCCATCGCCGAGAGCCACGCCGCGGAGCACAAACCCCTGGGAGCCATCGCCGAGGTTCTCGGGAAGCAGATCCGCAAGCTGGAATCCGTCCGGGAAACCGTTCAACCGGCCATAGACGACGTAGGCTTCGCCCACGTTGTCGTCATTGCGGTTCACCAAATCGCCACCCGGCGCCGTGATCAGCAGGTCGCCGCGGCCGTCGCCATTAATGTCGGCGATGGGTGTTACCACGGTTCCCGCGTTGTCATTGGCATCTACGCCATCGATCACAAAACCTTCCAATCGACGCGTGACGGTGCCCGACGCGACAGCGTAGGCCGCGTATCCCCGGTCAATCGCCGCATTGTTCGCCAACTGGAACTCGAGGCCGGCGAACTGATCCGACGTGATTGGTCCACACTTGAAAGCGTTGGCCAACAACGCGTCGTCGCACGTGTAATCGCGGATTTCCGGCGGATCGATTCCGTTATCCAGCCGGGGATCGAGATCGGAGTAGCGAGTGATTGCCCAGTCGACATTCTGCTGTCCGGCGAGCGGTTGCGTGAAACGCGACGGTAGCCCCGTCGGAGCCGCAGGCAAGTAGTTGATCGAGCGTCGATTGTCGCTCTCAGAGGTTTCCGCCACCGAGTCTTGCGAATCGAGCACGATTTGCAGAACGTGCTGGCCGGGCGAAGCGTAGAAACCTTCGAACGTGGTGGAGAAGGAAAACAGGCCGTTTCCCGCGCCGCTGTAGGTCGGTGAGGTCAGCGTGATCGGCGTGCGACCGGCCGTGGTGTCGGTCATCTGGAGGCGGAACGAATTGGTCAGCGGCACATCGTACGCGGTCCAGTCGACACGCAGATGCAACTGCTCGCCCACAACCGGATCGCCTATCGGGCGGTTGTCGACATCGACGAACAGCAATTGGTCGATCCGCAAATTCGCGGCGAGTAATTGGCGGTTCTCGAGCCGTTCCACGCCGGAATGGCGACGACCGGAGCGAACGCGGGAGCGACGGGAGTGCGAAGCGCGACGGGTCATGCGCGAACTGCCTTCATGGCCCGCCCCGGCCGCAGCCCGTCCTTCCTGGACGGCCGGCGAGGCGAGCGTACGGGGTCGTTTTCCTGGGTCGTACGGGCGCAGCAAGGCCCGAAACACCGTGCCAGGGATTCTACTTGCGGCGAGCAAGTGGCACAAATTTATGGCGCGTTGCGCGTGCAGGAACCCCGACGCAATGATCGATCCGACCGCGATAAACGGCGCCGTCACCCCTGCCTGACGCCGGCCCACCGACTATTGGATCATCCCTTCTCGGTTTCCGTCGCACGACGGACTTCTGGTCCGCCGCGGCGCCGGACTTGGGGACGCAACGTTCGCTATCGCCGCGCCATCGAAGAGCTCTCGATGAGTAGATCGAGTTCGGCGGGCAATTCCTGGCCGCCGATCGAAAGGACAATCGTGCCCTTGATCTGGGTTGATTGCTTTTCCGAGAAAATCGCGCCGGCGGCGGCGTCGAACATCAGGGTGCCCGTCGACTTTACCGGCTTCAAATCGCTCTTCGCCAGCTTGACCGCCGGGTTTCCCTCGATCGCCAAAGCGACCTTCGTCGCTGTAACGTCGATTCGATGCAGTTTCCGTCCGTCCTGTTCGATTTCGCCCAGGTATTGGAATTGATGGTTAAATATGAGCGACTGGCCCGCTTCGAGCCGCTGCGTTTCCTCCCGTTCCCAAGTATCGCCGACCTTCAGCGCGCGGGTGGGAATCCGGTCGAACCCGCCCTGTGCCTGCTTCTTGAGGTATTCGGCATCCACGCTGGCCTTGAAAGCCTCCCGCAGCCGTTCATCGAGACCCTCGATCGCTTTTTCGCGTCCCGTGACGCTCAACACCCGGTTTTCGCGGTCCAGCGTCATGACCCACTTGGCCTGAGCGGCCGCTTTTAGCAGCGGGGTAATTGGACTGTCGGTCGCCTTGTCGGGATTGACCGAATCGAAGGAGACCTCGCCGATTCCCGGGGCCTTCACGGTTTGCTGCATCGTTTCGATCGCGTAGTCGATGGGCAATTCCCCCATCGCGTTGCGTTTGCCGACTTTCGCTCGCACCACCATGTTTTGCTGCGACGACGTGTCGACATTGGCTCCGTTGATCACCAAGGTCTGCTTCAGCGAAGTGTCGATGCTCTCGGAACTGGTGTCTCCCTCAACATACTTTCGAACCAAGGTGACCTGGGCCTCGACTGGCGCCATATCGCCAAAGAAGCCGAAAAGGAAGCCGCTCACGCAGCCTCCGAGAACCATAAGCAACGCGAATGCTCGGCGGACGAAACGCTTCATAACCGTTTGCTCCCAACGCCGAAGTGGCGTCTTGCTGCGGAAACCCAAGAAAGGCGATGAATCGAATTAGGAGTGAATTATTGCCGCAAGACGGGGCGGAGCAGCAACAGGCCGACGATGGACAAGATGAGGTTGCCGGACCAAACGCAGTACGGTGGCAACGCACCTGTTTTCGCTTGGTCGACACCAAATTGCATGAGCGGATAATAGACGACCAAAATCGGCAAAAACACCAGTCCGAAGGTGCTCATCATGTCCGAATTGCGAAGACGGGCCGCAAGAGGCGCGCCAACCCACACGAAGAAGAAGCAACTGAAGCCGTTCGCCCAGCGGCGCCATGGTTCGGAAAGAAGACGGTAGAGCCGCGCCTCTTGCTGCCGCATCGATTGATGCCGAGCATCCCAGTCGGGGTTGGCCAGCGCCGTGAATTCGCCCATCATCAACTGGCAGGCGGCGTCCGCCGCCATCGCCTGGGCTTGCTCGTCCATCAAGCGTCGTTGGGCGCCAACTTCCACCGGGATCTGCTTCAAAGCGTAGTCGGTGGGATGTTTGGCTTTGTCGCCGTTTTTGGTGGCGTCCCTGAGCGGAATGTCGTGTTCGAACATGCCGGGCCAGGTGAGCTTCCCGCGGCCACCCGTTTCAATCACGGCGTCCCAAAGCCGCAGCGTCAGGGAATTGGCTTCCGGCCGGCCACGCAGTTCCGCTTCGCTCGCGGTGATCGTCGTTATCCGGCCGTCGGCGTCCTGAGTGGTGATCGTTGGCTGGATCAATCGCCGCCCATCCACTCGCCGAACGGTGATCGCCAATCGGTCGCTCGCGCGATACGACCGATGGGTTCGCAGCGTTCCATACACAATTTGCTCGACGGACTCGAGCACCACCCGCTGAATGCCTTCGCGCCCCCAAGACGCTGCCAAGTCGTTGAGCCACACGGCGGCTAGGCTAACAGCGAAAGCGAGCACAAAGCCGGGCCAAAAAATCGCCATCGGCGAGATGCCCATCGTCTTGACCGCGATGATTTCGTTGCTCGCGGCCATGCGGCCGTAAACCGCGCACGCGGCGAACAAAATGGCCGCCGGCACCGCGAACCGCAACGCGTTCGGCATCACGTACGGCACCAACCGCATGATCGGCTCGGGGCCTAACCCCTGTTTCGCCGCCTCCAGCGCCACCCCCAACAAAATCATGAACGCGGTCATCGCGGCCAGCGTGAAGCCGAAGACCAGCAAAAGCTCTCCAAGCACGTAGCGCGTCACGATTTTCATGCCGCGAAACATTAACCGTTCTGCGGCACTACGCCAATCCGGAAATCGCCGCCGCTAGAGATCGACGACCGAGTCGTGCTGGTTGCGTTTTCGTTTGCGGAATTCAGCCATCACACCGCTGATCGCCTGGGTCAATTGACGGAGCGCCTGGCCCGATTGGCCGGCACGCCGCAAATCCGTCGACCGCTGGCGAAGTTTATCGAAGGTGGCCAGATCGAGCGAAGCGTCGGTCGCTGTCTCCCGAAGGTCGCTGACCAGCGTCGACAACCTGTCCATGAAGGAATTCGCGTCAACGTAAGGGGTCTGCGAATACGGGGCTTGGTAGGTCTTGGCGCTTCCACCCTTAGCGGTTGGAACGCGTGACGCGCCGCCTCGCAACAGAAATCCAAGTCCCACGATCGCGGCGGCGAGCAACCCGCCCACGCCGGCGAAAAGCGGATGAGCGGCGATCAACAGTCCGATGGAGAGCAATCCGCAGACTCCGGACGCAACCCAGAAAGCCGGATGGACTTCGGCGACGGGCGAAGTGGATGAGGCGAGGGGAGGCGGGGAGCCATCGCCTTGTTTGGCGATCCAAGCCGGCAAAACTCGCGCCACCAACACGGTGATGTTGTCCGAGCCACCTCGCAGGTTGGCCAAGTCAACGAGTGCCGCGACCGCCTCTTCCGCCGGGTGGTTCGCCAAAATGCAGGCGAGCTCGTCGTCGTTCAACATGCCCGTCAAACCGTCGCTGCAGAGCAAGAACGTATCGCCAACTTCCAGCGGAAACGGGCCTTCGATATCCACTGCCACTTCTGAGTTGGGTCCGAGCGAGCGGGTAATCACATTCTTGGGCAGGGCTTGCTGCGGGTCCAAGTCGGCGGGCCAACTATTGTCCCGTCGGGCTTCCCACACCAAGCTGTGGTCGAAAGTCAATTGCTCCAGTTGGTTGCGACGCAGGCGGTAGACGCGGCTGTCGCCCACATGGCCAATCCAAGCGGCGTCCGGCATCAGGACCAAGACACTGGATGTGGTCCCCATTTTGTGGAATTCAGGATTCGCCGCCCCACGCCGATTCACCTCGGCGTTGGTCTAGGAAATCGCTCGTTCCAAAGCTTCGCCTGGGGGCGCGTCGAGCAATTTTAGATAGAGGTGCGGGACCGTTTCCACCGCGATCTTGCTGGCCAATTCGCCAGCCGCATGGGCTCCCATGCCGTCGGCCACCATCAGCACGTGGCCACGAAGTTTCCAGGTCCTGTCGTCTGCCGCGAGGACGAAGCCGAACGAGTCCTGGTTGTTGCGTCGGCGCATGCCGACATCGGAAAGCTGGGCGTGTTCCAGGCTGTCCTGCCAAATGGCCATGATCCCGCGTTCCCCGCGTTCGCCGCGTGCTAGCCGTTCGCCACCATCCGCTGGCCCCTGCCAGCAGTCGTGAATCTCCGGGGCGAATCCCTCCCACCAATAACCGCTACGGATCGGCCTAGGACCGAATCGCGAGCCTCAGTATACTCCGCCGCGCCTAGGGATGCCCGCTAGCACGGGGATCCACCAAGGAATCCCGCGATTTTTCTTCCTGTGCCCCGTGAACAGCCGTAACCAATGCCCAACGCTCCTGCTCGCCGCCGCTCCGCTCGCAGCGTGCCCAGCCGCGAGTCGGTACAGCCACCCTCGCGAATGAGTTATCGCGTGGCGGTGACAATCCGTCCATTGGCGGGGCGATTGATCGTCGGTCGCTGGCTCCTTGGGGCCCTGGCGATATTGGCGTTATTCAATGGCGCAGGCTGTGTCAAACGGCGACTCACCGTGCGCAGCAATCCCCCCGGTGCTAGGGTGCTTATCGACGATCAAGAAATCGGCGTGACCCCCGTTTCGACATCGTTCACCTATTACGCGAGTCGCAAAATCCAGCTCATCAAAGACGGATTTGAACCGCTGACCGTGCTAAGTCCATTCTCGGCGCCCTGGTACGAAATCCCGCCGCTCGATCTGTTCAGCGAAAACTTCGCGGGCCGGGAGATTCGCGATGAGCGAGCTGTCGAATTCCAACTTGTTCCGCAGCAATTGGTCCCCGAAGAAGTGCTGCTGGGCCGCGCCGAGCAACTCCGCGGCCAAGCCCGCCAAGGCTACGCCGTTCCCCTGATGGCGCCGCCCCCGTCGCCGTAGCCCCAGGAGTCGCGCGATGTTTTCCCGGCTTCCGATTCGGCACAAAATGTACGTTGGCGGCGGCGTGCTGTGCGTCGCGTTGGCGATGCTTGCTTTCAGCGGACTCCGCGGACCGTACGCTTACCGCCATCTGGCCTGGACCATTACCCAGCGTTCCGCGGAGATCCCGCTTGCCTCGCGGCTTATCCACAGCGTGTCCCAGCTGCGCGCGGTGGCGCGACCGGCGGCGGCTACCGATACCGGTTCCGAGAATTTCGTGACGGGCATGCCATTGCCCGATCCGCTTCACGCCATCGCTTCCTCGGCACCCACTCCCAGCGTTAACGACCCGCTCATGCGGGACGTGAATCGCAATCAGCTGTTCCGAATGCGGTTGGTGGACGCGCGGATCGCGCTGCAAGAGTACCGCGCGCAACTGGAACGCAATGGGCCCGAATCGAGCCTTAGTTTGGACAACGACCGGGAAGAATGGAAAACGGTTCGGGAAATCGAACGGTCCCTTGAACGACTCGATCGGCTTGAATCCGTCTCCGGACCGCTCGCCGCCTCTTCCAATCAGCTGATCGTGGAGAACGAGCTTTCCCTGCTTTTCCAACTGGCCAACAGCCTGCCCGGCCACTTGCACGCGCGCATGCAGAGCTTGGTGGACGAAGTCCGCTTCCGCTACCGCACCTGGATTTACATGGCCTGGGGGAGCGGCACGCTAGGCGCCTGTTTGGCGATCGGATTGATGGCCGTGTTCTATCGCTCGATCTTCCGACCGCTCCGCCAGTTGATCGACGAGTCGCGGAAAATCAGCGGTGGCGATTTGGGGCATCGCATCCGGTTGTCGTCGCAGGACGAGATGGCCGAATTGGCGGCCGCGATGAATGACATGACCGATGCATTCCAGCGGATCCGCGACAACCTTGACGCGCAGGTTCAACAGCGAACTCGGGAAGTTGTCCGCAGCGAGCAACTCGCCAGCGTCGGTTTCCTGGCGGCCGGTGTCGCTCACGAAATCAACAATCCACTCGCCTCGATCGCCTGGTGCGCCGAATCGCTCGGACCCCGCATCCGCGAACTGCTGGGACTCGCCAACGAAGATCACGCCGAAGAGCACGCTGAAGAGCACGGAGACGAACAAGCGGATGAACGATGGAAGGAAGAAGGGGGAGACAACGCTGAGCGGGCCGCGAAGCGAGGAGCCGGAGACGCGTCCGCAACCGCGGCAGACGATGCCTCCGCTGCGGAATTGCGGATCATCGAACGCTATTTGAAGCGGATTCAAGATGAGGCGTTCCGCTGCAAAGGAATCACCGAAAAGCTGCTCGACTTCTCCCGGCTGGGCGATGTCCAGCGGCAGCGTTGCGAGCTTGGCGAACTGGTCGACGGCGTGCTTGAAATGACGCGGACCATCGGAAAGTATCGCGGCAAGCGGATTGAATTCGGGCCCCGCGAGCCGGTCGCGGCGGACATCCATCCGCAGGAATTCAAACAGGTCGTGCTGAATCTGGTGACCAACGCTCTCGATAGCCTGGACGCCGGGGGGCTGGTGCGAGTTTCGCTCGCTCGCCGCGGGAACTCAGCCGCGTTCATCGTCGACGACAACGGTTGCGGTATGACGGAGGAAGTGCTGAAGCACTTGTTCGAGCCGTTCTTCACGCGGAGACGTGAAGGCGGCGGCACAGGATTGGGCTTGTCGATCACCTACCGAATTGTCCAAGAGCACGGGGGCCGCATCGAAGCATCAAGTGGCGGGCCCGGGCAAGGTTCCCGGCTGGAGGTCCTGCTGCCGCTGGCCGCCGGCGAAAAACCGCTCGCCGCATCGGAAATGTCCTCCCAGACCGTTGCCGTGTCCTCGACAACCTCGCGCGCCGCGTAGCTCGCCGCTCACACCCACCCGACAACTCGAAACCGTCCAGATGAAAGCCGCCCCATGAAACCGCTCGCCGCAAAAACCCCTAAGCCTCGCAGCCTCCAAATCCTGTTCGCGGACGACGAAGAGTCTCTGCAAGAGTTGATGAGTTTGGAATTGCCGCGGATGGGGCACGCCGTGACCGTATGCCCGGACGGCCTGACCGCTGTCGCCGCCTTGGAACGAAATAGCTACGACTGCCTGTTGGTGGATATCGACATGCCGGGAATGACCGGGCTGGAGGTCATCGCGAAAGCCAAAGAACTCGCGCCGGATGTTGAAGCGATCGTGCTGACCGGCAAGTCTTCCTTGGAAACAGCGCTCGCGGCGTTGCGCCAAGGAGCATTCGACTACTTATCGAAGCCGTGCCGCTTGTCCGATCTGGAAGCGCTGCTGCGTCGAGTGGCCGAGCGCCGCGAGATGCTCAGCAAATTCCGAGCACTGCGCAGGCAACAGGACCGGACTGAGGGTAAACGCGAACTGGTTGGCAACGGCCCGCGGATCGAAGCGGTCCGCCGGCTCATCGCCAAGGTCGCCCCAACCGACTCGACCGTGCTGATTCTCGGGGAAACAGGCACTGGCAAGGAGCTGGTCGCGCGGGCCTTGCACGAACAGAGCCCGCGCGCGGGACAGCCAATGGTGTCGATCAACTGCGGAGCACTTCCCGAAACGCTGATCGAAAGCGAACTTTTCGGACATCGCAAAGGAGCGTTCACCGGCGCGGACGATCAGCGGCTTGGCCTGTTCGAAGTCGCGCACGGCGGAACTCTGTTCCTCGACGAGATCGGTGAACTACCCAAAGCGATGCAGGCCAAACTGCTGCGAGTGCTCGAGAGCGGCGAAATACGGCGGGTCGGCGACAATCAGTCCCGGCAAGTCGATGTCCGCGTGCTCTGCGCTACCCACCGCGATCTCGAGTCGATGGTGGAAGCGGGCGAATTCCGCGAGGACTTGATGTTCCGCATCAACACCTTTGAGATCACCTTGCCTTCGCTTCGGGAACGGCTGGAAGATATCCCTGAATTGGCCGCTCACCTTTGCCGCCGTTTCAAGCCCACCGGCCCGATGACCAGCGAGAACGGCCTATTCACCCCCGCCGCGCTGGAACTGCTTCGAACCTACGACTGGCCCGGAAATGTCCGCGAACTGGCCAACGTCATTGAACATGCCACGATCCTGTGTGAACGGCCGCCGATCGACGTCGAGCACCTTCCGCGACGTCTGACCGCTCGCCGCGGCAAGCGGCCCTTGCGACCGCTCGGCCCAATGACGCTGGCCGAAGTCGAATGGCTGATGATCCAGGAAGCGATCGAACGCAATGAAGGCAACCGCACCGCCGCCGCCGAAGAGCTCGGTATCAGCGTCAAAACGCTCTACAACAAACTGGTCGCCAACTCGCCACTAGAGAAGTCCGCATGAGAATGAGACGGGTGACGCGTGACGGGTGGTGGGTGACGGATGGTGGGTGACGGGTGACCGGTAGTGAGTGGTGGTGAGTGGTGGTGAGTGGTTGGGTGTGGTGG
>JBJTOW010000125.1:0-3046 GCA_046074805.1 Planctomycetota bacterium
TCGTCGCTGGGTTCGAGTTCACCAGGACGACTTCGTAACCTTCCTCGCGCAGGGCTTTGCAGGCCTGCGTGCCCGAATAGTCGAACTCGCAAGCCTGTCCGATGATGATGGGACCCGAGCCGATGAGCAGGATTTTTCGGATATCAGTACGGCGGGGCACGCGTCGCGGTTCCTTCGTGAAGTCGGCGCGCGGCGGCGCCAGGAGCGGGTAGCTTTACGACGTCCGCCGAGCGGGGCGGGCCGTCTAAAATTTCACGAACTTAGCACGTGCCCCAACCCGGCAAAAGGTGTCACCCGCAAAAAGGCGGCGTGACACTTTCTTCCGCTACGGAGCGAAAACCGCCTTCCCGTCATTGCGAGTCATAAAACAGCTCAGCGTCTCGTCAGGCGTGGAGTTGTCGATGAAACGAACTGAGCCATCCACGAACGCCCCGAGGAAGCCATTGCCATAAGTCGCGCCCAGCCCCTTGCGCGGTTGCTGCGAGTCGAAGATCCAATTTCGAGGGCTCGACCAGATCACGCTGTCGGACGCATCCACTTCGAGGAACATGAGCGTGTTCGAGCTTCCGTCGGTGATGTCGGAGAATTGCACGGTACGCGCATCCTGGCTGAAAACCGGCTGAGGACGATTTCGGTCCCAAGTGGCGGCATCGGCCGGAACTTTGAACGAGTCGACCACCGCCAAATACGTCGTGTTCGAAACGCTCGGTGGTTGCATCGGAGACGCGTAGTTTCGCGGCATGACGGTCGACAGCCATTGATTGGCCGGGCTATCCCAAGGCTCGTTGTAGTTCACCCGATCGTGAATCGCGAAGCTCTCGATGAAAGGTAGGAGCCGCACTCGGCTACTCATCGCCAAACCGTACTCGCGATCTTCCGCCCCTGCGTAGGGCAGAAGTCTGTAAGTATCCGCATAGTTATGGACGGCAAGCGAGATCTGCTTCAAGTTGCCCATCGATTGGGTGCGTCGCGCGGCTTGCCGCGCTTGGCTAATCGCTGGAAAGAGCAACGCCGCCAGAACGAGCAGCACCAGCAATCCACCGGCTCCAAGCACCCCAAGGATTACAAGCACTGTCGTCCAAGAGCCAGAGCTGCTTGGGGCAGGGGCGCCGACCGGATATTGCTGCTGCGGAAAGCCCGTTGGGGGGCCGCCTACCGGTGCCCCAGCGGGAACCGTGATCATTGTTCCGCATTTCGCGCAGGGGCCGGATTGGCCAGCGTATTTCTCGTCGACAATCGTTTCATGGCCACACTGAGGACAGCGAAAAGGGATCGGCATGAAACGACTCGCAAAAAAAGTGGTCCAAGTGACGAGGTGCCGCGTGGTGTTCCAACGGCACCCATTCGAAACGGTCATGGTAACAAAAAGCGCCGGTCAACCATGTCGGTTGCCGGCGCCTGATGACAAAACGAAATAATCAGCGAATGCTCAAGCCAAACGTGCGTTACTCGAAGTCAGAGCTCTTCAACGGGAATTGACGGTGCGGCGAAGTCGACTTCGGGCTGTCCGTCGTGAGTAACTGCTGGTAAACGCGGTACTCGATGTTGTCCCGAATGAACGACGTGTGGCGATCAGCGAAGACGGCCACGACTCCGCCCGAATGCGCACTCGACGGATGCACGTCGTCTTGGCTCATCGTCGCCCAGGACGTCGTGGACTTCTTGTTGCCGTTGATCTTGGCGGTGGTCGGCGTTTGGGTCGGAGCCGGCATACCGGTGTCGACGCCGGTCGTCGGCGTATCCGAGTAGTATTTGAAGCACATCAAATTGGAACCGTTCGCGAAGACGCCGTTAGCGTACTTGTTGTCGATGCCGCCATAAGACCAGAACGCGGCAAGCATGCTCTCCGAATAAAGCAGCGTGTTGCTGGCCCCGTCCTTGAGGTTGGACATGTTCATCCGAGCCGCGGCGACCGGCTGGTTGCCAAGCGGCGATGTGGCGAGCACGCCGTTGACGAACACGCCGTTGAACTGGCCCTCAATAACCGGCGCCGTGATCGCGGCCGGCAAGTAGCCCGCGTTGGCGATGTACGAGTTATGAGCGGCTTGGTCATCGGGCGGCGGATCGCTGGGGCAGCGGAAGCCTTTCACATACGGCCGAAGGCGAGCATCGGTGGCCACGACGGAGGTGTCGTTCCACAGGTCGTAAACGCCGGATTGATCCAGGTTTGGCAGCAGCATCGTGATCCAGGACGCCTCCTTGCCAGCCAACGCCTCGCGGTAGCCGGGGAAGCGGCTGCGATTGGTTTCGAAAACCAGGGTCGCGGCCCCCAACTGGGACAATTGATTGGTGCATTGGGTCCGCCGGGCGGACTCGCGAGCGGCTTGAACCGCCGGCATCAGCAATCCGGCCAACACGCCAATGATCGCGATGACCACTAGCAATTCAACGAGGGTGAAGCCTCGTCGAAGACGACGTTGCAGCGACATGACCACTCTCCTGCTGGCTCGGTTCCGACTCGCCAGCCGCCACACCGCAGAGCGTGCAACGGCGACGAACGGATCCCATGGATTGGAAGGCGTTTGAGGCGTATTTCGAAAACCCAATTCGACGCGACGACGGCGATTGGAGGCCGTTCGATGGAACAAGACAAGTGGGCGGGCGAGTTCTCCGGCCGCCCAGACAACACCGGTACTTGTGGGATTTTCGCAGAATGTCCAAGCTGAGTCCAGTTCTTCGGAAAAAATACCCGCCTCGCGGCTTGGCACCTGGAGCGACTCTATGCCCGCCACCATTGGAATCCTTTTGAGCGGCGGTCTGGATAGCTCGATTCTCCTGGCCAAACTGCTCAGCGACGGAGCCGCCGTCCAGCCGTTTTACGTACACTTTGGACTGAGTTGGGAGCACTGCGAGCGGCGTGGGGCTGAGCTTTTTTGGCGCGCGTTGTCAACGGGAGGGATCAACGCGGCGGGCGAACCCTTGGGCGATGTCGATCGATTGGCGCCGATTGTCGACCTGGAACTGCCCGTCGCGGATCTGTACGGCGACCACTGGAGCGTCACCGGCGCCAATGTCCCGGGATTCAACTCGCCGGATGAAGCCGTTT
>JBJTOW010000126.1:0-2501 GCA_046074805.1 Planctomycetota bacterium
GGCATGATCGAAAGCGGCGAGGTAGCTCGGTCGTCGATCGCGTTTTTGGGAATCTCCAGCTTCTTCGGTGGACTACCGGATAGCAACGTGAGGCTCGTCTCGGTCTCCGACACAATGACGCCCGTTTGGCTCTTCCCGTTATCCAGCACCACGATGACCTGCCGATACTTCTCATCGATGTTCCGCGACGATTCCAGGATTTCGCGCAGCACGGCGCTCGCGTCGCGTTTGTATTTCTTCACTGTCTCGTCCATATTCGGGCCGACGGCTTGGCCCAGGCCCGCAAGACTCGATGTTGCGCCTTTGTCCTCGTTGCTCAAACGATGGCACTGAGCACAACCCAATGTGGCGAACAATTTCTTGCCGGCGTCGAAATTACGGTGCTCCCCAACGCGCTTTAGGTCACTGACAAGGTCTCCGTATTTCCATTCGGTGACCTTCATTTCCTGCTGCGGGTTCTTCACCAGAAACTCCTTGAGATCGTTGGTGACGAATAGGGTTCCGCGCATCAACCGATGATGGCCGGGAAATGAGCATATATAGGGATAAGCGCCCTCTTCTTTCGGGGCAGTGAACTCAATGACCTCTTCCTGGCCATAATCGACCAGCGGGCTGTGCCAGAGGATGTCATCTGACTTCGGCACAAAACCGACATCAAAACCCTGCGCCCCGAGATTGATCGCCGCAATCCCCACGTCATCGGCTTTGCCCGGCTTCACCAGCAAAATGTTGTGCGGCATGAAGTCGTGATTGCCGAAAGTGAGCTTCACCTTCTTGCCCGGTTTCACGGTGAGTTCCCGAACATCGTACATCATCTTTTCCGGAATGGTCGCGATGCGGATGGTGGTCAGCTCGGGCGTGTCGCTGAGGATGCCGGACTTTTGTGACGAAGCGAGCGCGGCTTCCGCGATGATTCCGCCACGCAGCGTCTTCTCGACATTGAACCAGAAGTGCTTGACCGACTTGGCGGCGTTCCGCGCATGCGGTTCGGGCGAATTCAAAACCAGTTCCAGCAGTTGCGTATCGCGCACGTTGTGTTGCTGATGCAGCCACAAGGCTTCCAGCAGATGATGAGCGTCCTCTTTCTTCCGCGGATCGAACTGCTTGAGCCATTCCGTCGTCGCGGAAATCACTTCCTTGGAATCGCGTTCGCTCAACTCAATCCGCGTCCGATGACGGACGCCGTCCACCGGAGACTTGAGATTCTCGAGCAGCGCGGCGATCGGCTGCCCATCGATTTTCACCGGAGTTTGTAGCGGCCGCCCAATCGCGGTCATCCGATAAATTCGGCCGTGCGAATGATCGCGGTTTGGATCCCGCACATTGTGTTGCATGTGTCCGATGATGACATTGTGCCAGTCGGCGAAATACATCGAGCCATCGGGCGCGAAAATCGCATCGGACGGCCGGAAATTCTTGTCGCCGCTCATGAGCAGGCCGCGCGACTTGTCGTCGGTCGTGGTGCCATCGGCGTTCTTACGCGACACCGTCAGCTCGTCGCCCGCCGGCTCGCCCCAGACGGCGCCGGTTTCAGCGTTACGGCTAAGGCGATAGTGCTTAATCCCCAGGAATCCGATCACATTGCAGATCAGGAAGTCCCCTTGCATCGACTCGGGGAAGTGCGCGCTGCTGACGATTTCGCTCGCAGTAACAGGCCGCACTTCCTTCTTCAATAGCTCGTGCATCTTGAAGCCGTTCCCATCGGAACGCACTTGATACGCGCGGCCACCTGTGCCGTCGGTGGCATAGTGATAGCCCCAGTAATCGAACGCGATGCCGTGTGGGTTCGGCGAGTTGGTCGCGTGCATGGAAATCGTGAACCGACGCGGGTCGAAGCGGTACATGGCCGATGCCGCCGTTTGCAACGATGGTCCCCACGGATGCTCATGGTTGTGGACCATAAAGACACCGCTCTGCCAGTAGATTCCGCCATCCGGCCCATAGATGAGATTGTTGGCGCCATGATGCGTGTCGGAGGAGTCGAGTCCTTGCAGCAAAATGACGCGGACGTCGGCGACATCGTCGCCATCCGTGTCCTTCAGAAACAGCAATTCAGACTGGCAGGTCACAATCACTCCGCCATTCCAAAACTCGAAGCCGAGCGGGTTTTGCACCTTAGCGAACTCGGTCGAGCGATCGGCGACGCCATCTCGATTGTCGTCATGCAAAATGATCAGCGCGTCGTTCATGGATTGGAGTGGTTGCCACTTCGGATAAGTTGGCCACACGGCCGCCCATAAACGGTCCTTCGTATCGAACTGGAGCTGCACCGGATTGATAAGCTGCGGGAAGCGGGATTCATCAGCGAACAGTTGGACTTCGAAGCCTTTCGCGACCGACAACTGTTTCAATGCCAGCTCGCCGCTCTGATAGGTCAACGAGCCTTCCTTCACCGCGCTGGAGCTTTTGCTGCCTCCACCAACGTTGGAAATAACCGGCACAGGCTTCGGAACATTGCTGTCGTCGACCGTCTTGTCTTTGCCGGCCGCTCGCGACCACAC
>JBJTOW010000127.1:0-15882 GCA_046074805.1 Planctomycetota bacterium
ATCGCCTCATGTCTGCTTGGCAAGTGAGACGCTCGGCCAATCGGTTGCAGCACGTCAACGCACACCAAACTGAAGGTGAGCCGTCATACCTACGCAGAAGTGTGACGAGTGGCTACCACTTTGGCGACGAGCACTGGTCAAACCCGATGGTCACAACACTCCAACTTCAAAGCACTATCCGCCCCACATGACGCCTAAAAAAGAAAATCGGTTCCTGACACCTTTTCTTCGCGGGAACTGGAAGCTCCCGCCACGATCAAGGCGTCTGAGCTCACGGCGCCAATAATTCCAAATCTTCGATCTTGCCAGTGGTCATGTTCGAACCGCCTACCACCACCATCTTCGAACCTTGCCATGGCAGTAGGCGATGAAAGAATCGTGGATGGTTGAGTTGGCCAACAACTTGCCAGGACTGGCCGTCGGCCGACAGTTTTTGGATTGCGCCGGACATCGTCGCGACGAACAGACCGTGCTCGGTCGCGAAGGCGGCGCTGCCGAATCCTTCCATTGGACCTCCCAGCAATTTCGGGGCCTCCGACCATTTGTTCGTTGCCGGGTCGTAAACCGCTACCGCCGTCGTCGGCGCCCCTTGCTCTTCCATGCCACCCACGCAGTAGAGCTTTCCTTGCCAACCGGCCGCCGCCAACGCTCGCCGCTTAAAAGGAGGCGTTGAGACTGGCTTCCACACGAACGGCTCGGCCTTCAAATCGGCGGCCAGCAGCGCGTCATGCCAGACCGCGTCGCGGCTGCCACCTTTGAGATTCCAGCCGCCCACCACGTACAGCATGTCACCAAGCACGGCGGCGTCGAGCGACGAACGGCCAGCGGGCAGCGGCGTGAGTTGTTCCCACGATTTTCCGTCCGTCGACAACCGAGCCACCTCGGGTTGCGACCGCAAGTTTTCCTTCTCTCCCTCCTTGTTGATCGCGCGAAAACCGCCAACTCGAATCAGCCGACCGCCATAAGCGACCATCGCCAAACCCTGAAGACGTTGGCCGCTCGCCCCTGGCTGCCACTTACCGGGCCCTTTCAAGTCAAGCGTCCATAGCTCGCCCGACATGTCCTCCTCCGAATAGGAATGCGCCGAGCCGTAGTTGCCGCCGTAAACGTATAGCGTGTCGCCGATGACCGCTCCTCCGAAACTGGTCGTGCCTTTAGCGAGCGGCGGGAAGGTATGCTTGGCTGGAATCATGGCGAGCGGCTGATAGGGTAGGGCTAGTGTCGAGTAATGCCGGATCGAATTGTACGCTTTGTCGCCATGTTTGCCCGCCGACGGTTCCACATGCCTGGCGCGAATGGAATACAGACCGGCCACTGCTAATTCACACCGAAAGAAGCCCTTGTCATCGGTGGCCCCATCGAGTGCGATCTTTCCTTCGGGGCCGCCACTCGGCGCAGTAGATGGACCCGTGACCGTGACCTGGGCGTCGGCGAGTGGTTCGCCCTTCCAAAGCACCTGGAAGAGCATCGCTCGTCCGTCCGCCAGCGGCACGATCTCAAGCGGCAACCGCTCGTTGTCTTTGATCGTTCGCCATAGGCCGGGTAATGGGGTCGCATAGCCCTTCGCGTAATAGTTCAGCAAGAATGACTCGCCGCCTTTTGCCGCCACACCATAAGTGTGCCGGAGAATCACCGGCGCGAACGCCTGTTCGCGTTCAAGCGGCGCGACAAGCAGGTCGCCGGATTTGGAAAGCCGCAGTTCACGGGGCTGGCTTCGTTCGACCGCCGACCAAGCGGAAGCCGTCGCGACCTTGTCAAGGAACGCTGGGGCGTCTGGCGCCGCATGTTCGCTGAAGTAAACGGCGGCTCGCGCGCCCTGAGCCGTGCTTTGCGGCACGATCCAGATAAAGTGGCCATCGGCTGTGGAAACACCCAGGCCCACGCTCAAAAGCAGGCCGAACAGCAAACCGCAGAGCGAACGTGAGTTAGCCGCTCCACGTCCCATCCAGTTCCCCGCTGGTCCAATCCGCTTCATGACACCGTCGCCTTTCGTTGTGACTCCGTGCGTCTCCAAGTCCTGATCACTTGCTCGATAGGCTCGCGGGCACTCGTCGTCAATCGCCACAGCGCGATCGGCTCATGCCACATCCATTAAACCGTCGGCATTCCAGCGTCCGCGATGGCGGCGCGTAAAATGCAGCCAATGCGCGTCGAAGCCCGATTCGCGGCCGCCACAACATCTTCGGGCGTTGTCGCGACTTGCACATCGGTGCTCGCCACATTCGTTACTACGGACAACACAAGGCAACGCAAGCCTAACCGCCGCGCCGTTCGCACCTCGGGAATCGTCGACATGCCCACGACGTCGCCGCCGATGCGACGCAAGAAACGATATTCGGCGCGAGTTTCGTAGTTTGGTCCAGACATGCCGACATACGTCCCCTCGCTGGCCGGAAAGCCTTCGCGGCGGGCCACCGCCAAAGCCAATTCAATGAGCCGCCGGTCATACACCCCCGCCGGCGCTCGCGTCGCCAACGGCATGCCGTCCGACGGTTCCTCCGCCGAGGCTGACTCCAGAGCCCGGCTTCCCATCAGATCGATGTGGCTTGACACCACCACGACCTCTTCGGAGGCGAGCCGATGATGGAGACCACCGCTGGCGTTGGTCGCCACCAGCGTCTGAGCTCCGAGTCTCGCGCACACTTCCAGGGGAAAGCAGACCTGCGCCGGCGAATAACCTTCGTAGATGTGTACCCTACCCTCCAACGCGACCAACGGCACGGACCCCAGTTGGCCGCACACGAGTCGGCCAGCGTGGCTAAGAGCCGTGCTGCGGGGGAAGTGCGGAATCGCGGCGTAGGGCACTGCCACGGCGTCGGTCAATTCCCGCGCGAAGCCGCCCAGCCCAGTCCCAAGAATCACGCAGACACGCGGCGTGCCGGACCACTCGGCGCGAACTCGCGCGACCGCCTCTTCGATCCACCGCGCGCGTTCCATTGGGATGCGTCCTCCGCCCCACGGTGTTCAACGCCCCATTTCGCCGTTGGCGGGCGAAACCATTTTGGCTACGAACCCAGTTCTTCGGCGAGCACTCCACCGACGAGCGCTCGCAGTTTGGGTTCGGCATTGTTCGCCACCGCGATGATTTTTTGCAAGTTGGCCGCCTCGAGCGCGTCGGGGAGGCACATGTCGGTGACGATGGAAAATCCAACGACTCGCAGTCCGCAATGAACGGCGACGATCACTTCAGGAACCGTTGACATGCCGACAACATCGGCACCGATCAGCCGTAAAAAGCGATATTCGGCCCGAGTTTCCAGATTTGGACCCGCGACCGCGACAAACACGCCCTGGTGCGCGACGATGTCCGCTCGGCGGGCGATTCGCAACGCTCGCTCGATCAATCTTCGATCATACGGTTCGCTCATGTCCGGGAACCTCGGACCGAGCCGATCGTCATTGATGCCGATCAGCGGATTGTCACCCATGAGGTTGATATGGTCCTCGATCACCATGATGTCGCCGGCGCGGTAATTCGGGTTCATTCCACCACAGGCGTTGGACACTACCAAAAGATCGGCGCCGAGCGACTTCATGACCCGCACGGGCAGCGTGACCTGCTTGAGCGAATAGCCTTCGTACATGTGGAACCGGCCTTCCATGGCGACGACCGGCAAACCACGCAACCGCCCGCACACAAGCCGACCACGATGGCTGGCGGCTGTTGAGCGGAGGAAATACGGAATCTCGCCGTAATCGAACGAAGCCTCGACTTCGATTTCGTCGACCAGTCCGCCCAATCCCGTTCCCAGAATGATGCCGGCGCGGGGTTGAACAGCCCAACGCTGGCGAATCACGCCGACAGCTTCCTCGATTTGTCCAAACAACTCCAACATCATTCGAACTCCTGGAACGCTCTCGGTTCGGCCGTCGAGCAAGCTGGCACGGCGTTGTGGCGGCCATCGTTATACGAAAAAGGGCGGAACGCTCGAAGCGGCCCGCCCTCAAATGTTGATCAACACGCTCCGTCATGGGCAGCGGAGCGCCAAGGCGATCGATCGCATCACGGCGGAACGCCTAGGGCAGGCGGTCAACCCGAACCACCGGCAGATCGCCCGTCAGCGACTTCATGAACGCCACAAGATCCTTCTTGTCCTGTTCGGAAAGATCCAGCTTCTTCATCTTGTCGCTGAGGTGCGGATTCGGATGGCCCCCCTTGGCGTACCATTCGACGACCTCTTCGAGCGTCTTCTGCGAACCGTCATGCATGTACGGCGCCGTTTGGGCGATGTTTCGCAGCGTCGGCGTCTTGAAGGCCCCTTTGTCCTTCTCGTCCTTGGTCACTTCAAAGCGGCCGAGGTCGGGCTTTTCCTTGTCCATCCCGACGCCCAGGTTGTGGTACTTCTCGTCGGAGAAGTTGGCGCCCACATGGCAAGCCGTGCAATTCGCCTTCTCGCTGAAGAACAGATCACGGCCGCGTCGCGCCTCGGCGCTCATCGGCTTCGCATCGCTCGCCTTTTTCAGCGATTCGTACTTCGCGAACAACTCGGGGTCGTCCTTCTTCAACGCTTCGAGGTCGGCTAAGTCATCCTTATTCGCCGCCTCGAACACGCGTAGCGGCTCGTAGAACTCGTAAGCCGACGGTCCAGTCACGATCGAACGTTCAAACGCGGCGATCGCTTTGCCAACGTTGCCGATCGTCACCCCTTCGCCCGGGAAAATCTTCTCGAACTGGACCTTGTATCCCGCGATCCCCTTGAGCGAATCGACGCATTTTTCATGGGTGTTGCCCATTTCGATCGGGTTGGCGATCGGCCCGACCGCCTGTGCTTCGAGCGACGCCGCGCGGCCATCCCAGAACTGCGCCCCGCTGAGGATGCGGTTGTAGCTGGTCGGTGAATTCCGTCCACCCATCTGCCCCTCGATACCAACGCCGAACTGCGTGTGGCGAGCGTACCCATCATCAGGATGATGGCAGCTGGCACACGACACGGTGTTGTTCGCCGAGAGTCGAGTGTCGAAATACAGTTGCCGTCCTAGTTCGATTTTGGCCCGAGTCATCGGGTTGTCTTGTGGAATGTTGAGCAACGCCACGCCAGCCGCTAAGCCTTCCGGCAATTGCACTGCGAGCACTTCGTGGTTTTGGGGATCGTCAAGCCACTTCGTGATCGCGTCGACCGACAGCGCGCCATCACCGGGGATGCCCGCCGTCAACTCCGCCGCTCCTAGCTTGACGACCGCTCCGCTAATCGCCGCCGCCGCTGCCCCGGTCTTCTCGGCCGCCGGTGCTTCAGTTGCTGGTGTTTCCGCTGCCGGCTTAGCGTCAGCTGGCTTTTCCGCAGCTGGCTTTTCTTCCGCTGGCTTTGCGGGTTCCGCATCGGGCTTCGAGCCTTCTGGCTTTGGTGATTCAGCCGCCGGCTTTTCGTCCGCGGACGGCTTTTCTTGCGCCGCCGGCTTTTCAGGTGCTGGCGACTCGGCAGCTGGTTTCTCTTCCGAAGGACTTGCGTCAGCCGGCTTTTCTTCCGTTGGCTTGGCCGCTTCCTTTGGAGCGGTGGCTCCGGTCGTCGCACTCGACGCACCGCTGGACTTTCGAGCCGGCGGAGGCTCCGGCGGCGCGCAACCGTAAGCCAAACCCAACGAGAGCGCACACGCTCCCCAACTCATCCGCCAAAGCGTTTTTCGCATCGCACGTATACTCCTGTCACCGAGGATTCGCATCAACCGCCGCGAATCGTACCATATCGAGCGTAGTTGAACCGACGCCAGCGACTACGATTCCGGGAACGCAAATTTATGGTAGGCGACGGCGGTAAAACGCAAAGAGGACGGAACCCATTAACCGGGTCCCGTCCCCCCGCGAAGTTTTTGCCGAACGGACCGCGCTAGGTCGGTCCTCGATTGGCCATGTGGACTAGCGTCCCGCCAGCTTCTCGTTGGTGTCCGCCTTCATTTGAGCGGCAAGTCGCTCGACGAACTGTCGATCCGCACCGCTCAAGCGATTCATCGGAACAGTCGCGTGCCGACCGTTGTCCTTGAGTAATCGCACGTGGGTCGGGGCGATTTCCACAAGCTTCGCTTCGACGCGGAACTTGCCCGTATTGTCGGTCCACAGACGCTGTGGCTGACCGATGGGACGCACGGCGCCGAACGGATCATCGTTGGCGGCTGGCTTGGGCTGGGGCGCGTCTTCGGGCTTGGCAGGAGCGGCATCCGGGGCCGTGCCTTCCTTCGCCGCCGGAGCCGCAGCGTCCTTGGCCGCAGGGGCCGGGTCGCCAAACAGATCGTCGTCTGCTGCCGGCTTCGCCGGAGCCGGGGCTGGGGCTGGGGCCGCAGGCTTCTCTTCCCCGAACAGATCATCGTCAGCGGCGGGCTTGGCTTCTGGTTTCGCAGGAGCCGGAGCGGGGGCAGGAGCCGGAGCTGCTGGCTTCTCTTCGCCGAACAGGTCGTCATCAGCCGCTGGCTTTGCTTCTGGTTTCGCGGGAGCCGGAGCGGGGGCAGGAGCCGGAGCTGCTGGCTTCTCTTCGCCGAACAGATCATCTTCGGCCGCCGGCTTGGCTTCCGGCTTGGCCGGAGCCGGAGCGGGCTTGGCTGCCGGCTTCTCATCGCCAAACAGATCATCTTCGGCCGCCGGCTTGGCTTCCGGCTTGGCCGGCGCCGGAGCGGGCTTGGCTGCCGGCTTCTCATCGCCGAATAGATCATCTTCCGCCGCCGGCTTCGGGGCGAGCTTCGGCGCAGGCTTTTCTTCGGGTTTTTCCGGAGCGGGCGCTGGCTTCTCTTCAGGCTTTTCAGGGGCCGGAGCCGGCTTTTCAGCGGGCTTCTCCGGAGCTGGAGCAGGCTTCTCCTCGGGCTTCTCCGGGGCAGGCGCCGGCTTTTCAGCTGGCTTCTCAGGAGCCGGGGCAGGTTTTTTGGCCGGCTTCTCGGGTGCTGGAGCTGGAGCCGGCGCTGGCTTTTCCGGAGCTGGCGCTGGCTTTTCCGGAGCTGGCGCTGGCTTTTCCGGAGCCGGCGCTGGCTTTTCCGGAGCCGGAGCGGGGACCGGTGCCGGGGCCGGAGCAGGTGCTGGAGCCGGGGCAGGTGCTGGAGCCGGGGCAGGTGCTGGAGCCGGGGCAGGTGCTGGCACTGGAGCCGGGGGAGGAGCCAAATCGCTCGGGCTCGATTCCGCCTCAGCGGGCGGTGGTGTTTCCGCCGCATGCTTGCCTACAACCTCGCAGCTCGGCGGAGGGCAGCATTGCGAACGACGATGAAAACGGCGGCCGAGTAACCGGCAGGCCATCGCCGAATCCAGGCTCAAGAGGACGACGACGGCACAGACAAGTCCGCTCTTAACCCACCTACGAAAATTCCACGACATTACGGCGGTCTCCCACTCCAGAACTTATGCGACGGCCTTTCCAGGCAACCATGGACGCAACGATAGCGTTTTATGCTAATCGTGCGCTCCAGCCGTCGCAACTAAGCGATTTTGTTTATTTCGCCCAGCTTCCGCTCCGCGACACTCCGGATAAGGCGAACCGGATGGCTTCGGCGGAATGTCTGAATCGTGTGGATTGAGCGGTTTGTGCGTGCCAGCGTGGGACGCATACTCGCTTGGCCACTCCTGGGCACCACGTTCAGCCGTGGAAAATCGCCGTGAAAGCCCGATGCATCGGCTCTACTCGCACGCTCGGTGGTCCCAACTCGGAGACCAGAAAGGGGCCGCCGCCAACTGTTTTGTGGCGAGCGTCTCCAGCGTGGCCTGCTCGGGATGCCCCGGAAGCGGACGCGCCGGATCCAACACCTTGGCCATGATCACTTGACCATGATCGGTGTCCAGCGTCTCCGTGCGACCGCCCGCGACTCGCAATTCGCGATGCCAAGGGTGATCGGCCGATCCTTCCAGGAAAAGGTTGGAACGATCGTGCTCAATGAACTCCCCGCAAACTCGCGTTGCGAGTTCCTCGAGGGCATCGAGGCGTCCAGGCACCGCCAGCATTTCGACAACCCGGTCATTTTTCACAACCGCGTATCCGACGATACCCTTGCCATCCAAGGACCAACGATCACGGCCAACAACCGCGACGTAGATCGCGTCGAATGCGTGGCGGCTGACAAGCCATCGCCAGTAGTCGCTCGTCCTCACCGGCGCTCCGATGCAGCGAATGGCGTTGGCGTGGTAAATGCGTTCGAGCGCCGTCTGTTCGACATGGCGCCATAGCCGAGTGGTCAATGAAGTTGGCCGAGGCGGCGCGTTGACCGATTCGACGGATCGCGATTGCGGCGCGCGAAGTCCACTGATGTGCGCCAGCGTCTCTCGAGTGCCGGTTCGCGTCTGCGTGAATCGTCCCCATCGCGTCCAGCCCGCCTGCGCGAAGAGGGCTGGCGAGTCGGTGCGAACCAATCCCAACGCCGCTCCTTCGGACCGCATCTTGGCTTCAGCGGCGGCGATCAACTGCCCGGCCAGTCGTGGACCACCGAAGTCGGACAACGCCGCCAACTCCACAAGCCACGCCACCGGCACAACCGTGTCGAGCAGATACAGTTCGCGATTTTGCACGCGCACATGGCCGGCGAGATTCAAACCGCGGCGGGCAAGCAGCCGGTCGTGCGGCTCATAAAACGGCTCGTCCAGCCGCATCGAGAACTCATTCGCCGACATGTCGCAACCAGCTCGAGCGAACAAATCGCGCAGCAGCGGATGGTCGCCCGCGTTCCCCACATCCAGCGTCAGCCCCAGACCTTGAATCGGCAAGGTGGGCAAATGAGCCGGCGGAATGCCGTGAGCGGCATCCGCCCGCGCGGCGATCGATTGGCCTCTACCTGTCGCTCCACGAACAGCCATGTCAGAATCCCTTCGGACCGCATTGGACCACAGAACGGACCGCGTCCTGGCGTCAACGGGCAACAATCTAGGAAGTCGGCGCGGCAAGTTCCAGTAGCCTGGGCACGATCCAATTTTTGGGAAACAAAACATACGAGAACTCGCGCGAACGCAGCAACGCGCGGCGACGTTCTTCCCTCCTCGCCGCGGCGAGATCCGTGAGTAATCCCGGCTCGAGATGCCGCACCAAATTGTGCAGCGATTCATTGAGCGCGCCTAAAGCGCGATGACGCGCGAGTCGCGAGCCGCGTTGCGAATCGACTTGCAGCCAATGCCGCTTCTCCGCCACCCGTCGAGCAACCTCGACTTCCGACATTTGCGAATCCGTTAAAAAAAATTCGGGATGGAACCGCAACGCTCGCAAGAGGTCGATTACCCGGCGAGTTTCCGGCTGGTTCGATGGCGGTGGCGAGATCGATGACGCGATTGGCAACCGCAGCGTCGCGGTCGCGGTGACGAACGTGGGTGGCGTTAGTCCGAGATAGCGTTCGAACAGCGAGTCGGTCAGTTGATCGTATTTCGCGCCGCCGATTCCATGGACGAATTGGTCGCTTAAAAGCAAACGCGCGAACAGTGTCGTGAGCAACGCGCGGGGACGCAGTTTGACGCCCTGGCGCCGGGCTTCCGCCAGTTGTTCGACAGCCCGACCCGCGTCGCCGTCTCCCGGGCGAGCCAGCGTCAGTCGCCAGGCGGTCCGGTCAGTCAACTCGAGCACCTTGGGTAGCCGGCGCGCGAACAGCCGCCGCCGCCGCGGCGAGTCGCTGGTCCAAAGCCAAAACGGCGTTTCGCACCAGTCGCCATCCCGCGTTAGCTCCGGGACGGGATGTGAGCGGCTACGGATGCGGTGCGTCCGGCGATACTCGGCCAATACCTGGTTATGCACCTCACGAAACCGCTCGGCGTCTTCCAGCAGCCCCATCGCGAACCAGCGGAAAGGCCACCCGTCGCAGACGGTGCTCAGCGGCACATCCAGCACGGAAACTCCCGCCTCGGACTCGATCACGTTGCGAGCGCGAGAAAGACACAGTCCAAGGCGATCCGTATCGGCCAACGCTTCGCACGCCACTGGCCATAGCGAATCGACAAGCGGATCAGCGAGAGCGGTGGCGAGTTCCGAACGAATGGAATTCGGAAATGAGCGGAACTGGTCCGTGTCGAGCACAGCCCGTTCCTCGAACGGCACCTCGTCACCCGGACGATCGTATTCGATCATCGACGCCCATGTGTCACCGAGGTCGGCGAAACGGGGAACACGGATCGCCGCGGCGCGGATCGTATCGTTGTCGATGATGAGATTGACAGCTGGCGCCGCCACCTGCCTCGCCAATGCCGCCAGCACGAAGTTCTTGAACCAGACTCCGGGATGGAACAATTGAGGTTGATGCCCGGTGAGCAGAAGTGGCGCGGTGGAAGCCGAGTCGCGAGCAATTCCACGATACTGGCCCGTATGGCGTTGGGCCTCCGCGAGCAACTGTTCGCGGGCGAATCGGCGAAGATCTCCAAGGGCCATTCCCGCCCAGCGTTGTTCATCGCGAGCGGCGGTCCGCCGTTGGTTTTCCCGAACACTGTCGCGCCACGAGTCCGAACCGGGTTCCACGAGCGCTCCGCCATCTTCGGAGGGCGCTCGGAGCTGTCGATACGCGAGCGGTCCGCGATCCGCGGTCATGAGCCGCTACCATCCGCGATAGGCTGCCGGGCGTCGCTTTGCTGGACGTTCGGTCGTTCCACACCGGGCCGCTCGACACTGGGCCGCTCGACACTTGATTGCTGGCCACCGGAGCAAGCTTCGCAGCCGGGTTGGGGCGCCGGTGAGGCCAGAGGTTCCAGCCAGCCGCTCGACCGCACCTCGGATTCGGCCTGATCCAAAACTTGAAGGTAGTGGCGCAGTCGAGTGTCAGCGTTGTCCAGGGCGCCTCCGAACGAACGGGCCTCGTCCAGATAGATGAGCGGCACAGCGAGCTCGCGAATCCGCCATTTCAACGCTACGGCTTGGACCCACAGTTCCAACGGCATCGCGTAGCCCGTATTTGTGATTCGCAGGCCGGCCAGAGCTGGCACGCGGTAGGCTTTGAAACCGCAAAAGGCATCGGTGAGAGACAGGCCCAGTCGCCGATTGACTTCGGCCGTGACGAGTTGATTGATACGCAGTCGTTCGGGCGGCGGCGCGCTGTCGCCGGCGAACGCGTGCAGGTAACGGGTTCCCGACACCATTTCCTGATCGAGGCACGCGGCGACAAAAGCGGGAATCAATTGCGGCTCATGCTGGCCGTCGCAATCGATCGTCACCAACACGTCGTAGCCGTGCCGCAGCGAGTAGGCGAAAGCTGTCCTGAGCGCGGCGCCATAACCCTGGTTCTTCCCATGCGAAGCGATGGCGATATCCCTGCGTGCGGCCAGGATGGCATGGGTGCCGTCTGTCGAACCATCATCGACAACAAGCACGTCGGTTCCCTGGCGGACAACCAAGTCCAGCACACGCGAAACGTGTTTCGCCTCGTTAAAGACTGGCAACGCCGTCAAAGCTCGACAACCCATTCCCGACCACTCGCTTTCCGCTTCTTTCGCCGGACTTGGCCCATCCACCGCAGGGAAGGGTCGCAATTGCCCGAGCGGCATATCTTAGACCGACGTGGGCCGTTCGGGCACTGGGAAGCCTCGGCGGTGCGGTCGGAAAACATCGGATTCATCGCCGCTTTGTGCCTCGCGGCCTTGCCGAATCACCGGGAATACGCTTGGTGTTCGCGGCGCGGCGTGGTTAATATGATGACCGATTAGTGGACCGCCGCTCGAAGCATTCGCCTTCGGCGTGTGTCCGAGGGGTTGGAAACGGTGCTTCGAGACAATGGTTCCGGAGCGGAAAGCGAAAATCGCATGGCCAGTGAATCGCCCCCGATTCCGTCTACCGAGTTCGCTCAGGCCACGCTACTCGTGGATTGGTCCCTGGCGCTCGACATCGTGGGTGGCGACGCTGGTTTGCTCGCGGAAGTTCTCGAAGCCTTCTTGGTGGAAGCACCGCGTCAAGGCCAAGCGATCGAACTCGCCGTGAAAGCTGACGACGCCTCCGCGCTCCATTTGGCGGCGCATACCTTGAAGAGTTCATTGCGGTACCTTGGCGCGAAAGATTCGCAAGAATTGGCTTCACGGTTGGAACAGGCTGGGCGAACGGGCGCGATCGCGAAAATGGAAGTGGAACCGCTCGCCGCCGAAATGAAGCGGCGAATGGAGCTGATCCTCCTCGAAGCGGGCACCGAGTGGCGTCGATTGCGGGGCGGTTCTCGTTGACTTGAACGCGTGTCGCTCGCCACGCTTCGTCGCGTATTGCCGCCCGCCCTTCGTGCCAAAACGCCCCGGTCACGCATGGTTCGTCGTTAAGGCTTATCAATTATCACGGCCGCAACCTTGTGGGTTGAGCGACACCCTGTCGCCGCGCCTCCCCTAATTCTGGTAAGTTTTTAACGGTTCAAGGCGAACGCCGAGGCGGCGGCGCGGAGGGCGCTGCCGCCCCAACGTTCGTGGAACGCGTGAGGGGAGGCGAAATGTCGACGGTCCTGGTCGTGGATGACAACGCGCTCGACCGCATGGCCGTCCGCGGCTTGCTCGAAAAAGCCGGCGGACTGTCGGTGCGAATTGTCGAAAGCGGCGCCGCCGCGCTCGAGGCGCTGCGGCAGTCGGTGCCCGACATCATCATCACCGATCTCGTCATGCCCGAGATGGACGGCTTCGCGCTTGTCAAAGCGATCGTCGCCGCCTACCCGCAAGTTCCGATTGTGCTAATGACCGGCTACGGCAGCGAGGAAATCGCGGTCAACGCCCTGCACGCCGGCGCGGCCAGCTACGTCCCGAAAAGCCACCTCGCCAGCCTGCTGGCGGACACAGTGCTCAAGCTGGTGGAAATCCTGCGGCAACAGGAGCAGCAACAGCGGCTCATCGGCCGCTTGGTGCGGCAGGATTGCGAATTCGAACTCGAGAGCGACCCGCGGCTTGTTCCGTCGATTGTCCACTACATGGTTCGCGGCCTCCGCGGCGTGGGCCACAATGACGAAAGCATCAGCATTCGGGTTTCCGTGGCGCTCGAGGAGGCGTTGAACAACGCCATCTACCATGGCAATCTGGAATTGAGTTCCGCTCTACGGGAATTGGATTCGGCCGAGTACCGCGAGATCATCCGGCAACGCCGCGAACAGACGCCCTACCGCGATCGCAAGATCTATGTTCGAGCGGAAATTTCCCGCCACGAAGCCCGCTTCCACATTCGCGACGAGGGCCCTGGCTTCGATCCGCAATCGCTGCCCGACCCCACCGACCCGAGCAACCTCGATCAGCCGAGTGGCCGCGGGGTCATGCTGATGCGGACGTTCATGGACGAGGTCCTGTTCGAACCTCGCGGCAACGAAGTCACCCTGGTGAAGCGATTCTCGCCATGAGCGAAATCCAATTCTTGGCCGTCGAACGCGTGGACGCCTCGCTTGTGGTCGCCTTGCTGCAAAATGTCGGCGGTTTCGCGCAGGATAATTTTTTGCCCGAGTGGCGGGCGGCATTGGAAGCGGCCGCTGATCCTGCGGTCGGCACCGTGGTCCTCAGTTTGCGGAGGCTACCTTATTTCGGCTCCGTAGCGCTGGAAATGATGCTGCAATTGGAAAGAAGGCTCCGTGTTCGCGGCGCACGGTTGGTCCTGTGCCACGTCTCAACGTTCGGCCGGGAAGTCCTGCGAATCGCGCGCTTCGACCGGCTCCTGCCCGTCTTCAAAACGGTGGAAGAGGCGCTCGCCGCCGCCACGGCCGATTCATCATCGGCGGACGCATCCGATCAAAGACGAATCGCCGCGGTTTGAACGTTGCGATCGGCCCGAGATCGGCCCGAGGTCGGCCCGCTAGCGTCCGCGTTAGGGACTGGCGAGTTTCGTCGTTCGCAGCCATTCCAAGACGACGATTCCGACCTTGAATAGAGAATCGGCCGAACATTTCGCGGGCACGTCGGATTCGGTGTGCCAATACGACACGGATGTGGAACGCGGGTAGTCGAAGTCGATGATGTCGAGTGCGGGAATTCGGCCGATTTCGTGGAGCGGCAAGTGGTCGTCGCGGATTTCGTGCTTGGGGCGCGCGATGAACTCGGTCACACCCATCCGCTTTGCGGTCCCCCAAATCTCTTCGACGATCGGCCGGCTGTCGGGCCAACTGACGCTGTTGCGTTCTTGATATAGCTGCAATTGGGCATCGCCGACCATGTCGAGCAGCACAGCCGCGGCGTAACGGTGCGGAGGCGGATTCGCCGCGTAGTCCCGCGCGAAATGCTCGGACCCCAGGAAATACGTTCCCTGCCGATCGTCGAAGACCAGCTCTTCGCCATCGAACAGCACGATGTCGACGCCCAAGCCTCGATCAAGCCCGCGGAGATGGTGCGCCAACTCCATCAACACCGCGACGCCACTGCCGCCGTCATTCGCGCCGATAAACCGCCCGCGGGGCCGCCGCGGGTCGCGGTCGGGAAACGGCCGAGTGTCGTAGTGAGCACACAACATGATCCGCCGAGCGCGGTCGGGATGGAATTCGACGATCAAGTTGGACATTTCCACGGGTGAACCATCCAGCGGATGGCGGGCGGTGAATGTTTGCTTCCGCACGCGGGCGCCGAGCTGTTCGAAATGGTTGATCAACAGCGTCTGTTGGCGACGCATCCCCTCCGAACCGCTGTATCGCGGGCCCAGATCGCACACCGCTTCGAGGTAGCCAAACGCTCGCCGTCCCTGGACTGGGCTGTTCCGCGACGTGCCACGCACTCCCTGATTGCCAGCATGTCCCGGCTGATGGAACAGCGAGAGATAGCCCAACGCCAACGCTCCCCCGACCAACACCGTCCACAAAAACAACGTCTGCGCATCGGGCCGCCGCATCTCCTCAACCTCCTCCCGGGCGATCCCCGCCCTTGACTGCCATTCGCCCATCCAACTTGAAGCTCACGTCAGTGTGACAGTCGGAATGGTTGGAGTCTATGACGGTTGACGGTTGTCGGTTGTCGGTTGTCGGTTGCGAGTTGCGAGTTGCGAGTTGCGAGTGGCGAGTGGCTCGTACGACGGACTTCCTAGTCCGTCGCCGCTCCTGCCGTACACAACAACCTCCAAGTCGACCCCAAAACTTCGGGTTGGCATGCCGATCATCTGCGTTCTTAAGCCTTTTTGCGACACGCATTGCGACGGACTGTAAGTCCGTCGTACCAGAAATTTCAGAGTTGCCAAAGCACAGGTGGCGATCGCGAATACGCTTTCACGATTGACCTCCAACTGCTGACACTCGACACTCGACAACCGGCAACCGACAACTGACAACCGACAACCGACAACTGACGACTGGCAATTGCCCCCGCCACCATGGGACGCGGCTGCGTTACAGTAATCGAGTTGACGTTCGAGAGGATGGGATACGAGTACGAAAGGCGGTAAAGGATGCTGCAAATCCGGATCGGAGTGCAGTTGGCCAGCTTGCGGTTACCGTTCGCGCAGGCGGCAAAGGTGGCTCGGCAGCTCAATGTGGAGTCCGTGGAAATCGACGCTCGGGGCGAACTCAATCCGGGCGCGTTGTCGGGCACGGGGCGACGGCAGGTCCGAAAGCTGCTCGACGATCTTCAGTTGAAAGTCGCCGCCGTCTCGTTCCGAACACGCCGTGGTTACAACGTGAGCGAAGAGTTGGAGCGGCGGGTTGAAGCGACGCGGGAGGCGATGCGGCTCGCGTTCGACCTCGGGGCGCCGCTCGTCGTGAATCAGATTGGCCGAGTGCCGGACAAACCGGAGGGGGAAGGCTGGCGGTTGCTCGTGGAGGTCCTGTCCGACTTAGGCCGTGAGGGACAACGGGTTGGCGCATTGCTCGCCGCCGAAACGGGCAGCGAGGAAGGGGCCGTCTTGGCCGAGTTGATTCGTGCGCTTCCGATCGGTGCCTTGGCCGTGGACTTCAACCCGGGCAACTTGATCGTCAGTGGTTTCTCGGCTACCGCCGCCGTGCGGGCCCTGGCCCCGGTTATTTGGCATGTCCACGCGACCGACGCGGTGCGCGACCTGGCCCGTGGCCGTGGTGTCAACGTGCCGCTGGGCAGCG
>JBJTOW010000128.1:0-27393 GCA_046074805.1 Planctomycetota bacterium
CGCTTGAAGGCGGTTCGAGCCGCAATTATTTGCACACGACAACGCTCATGTATCGCGACTTTGGCGCGTGGGAAGCGCTGATGGGAAAATTATCGCGGGCCGTGACGTTGTATCTGAATGCGCAAATCGATGCCGGCGCGCAATGCGTCCAGCTGTTCGATTCCTGGGTCGGTTGCCTTTCGCCCGCCGACTACCAGCGGTTCGTTTTACCGCACATGCAAGCCATCATTGGCGGTTTGCGCCCCGGCGTGCCAGTGATCAACTTTGGCACGGGCAATCCCGCACTGCTGCCGTTGCTTGCCGCCGGTGGCAGTTCGGTGGTCGGCATCGACTGGCGAGTGCCGCTCGACGAAGCCTGGCGCACTGTCGGTTATGACAAAGCGGTGCAAGGGAATCTCGACCCGGCGGTTCTCCACGCGCCAATTCCCTATATCCGCCAGCGAGTGAAAGAGGTGTTGGATCAGGCAGGGGGAAGGCCGGGCCATATTTTCAACCTGGGGCACGGGATTCTCCCGACGACTCCGGTCGAGCACGCGATCGCCGTGGTCGACGCCGTCCACGAGCTGAGCCGCCATGTTTGAACGCCGGTCGCTACGCTGGCCGATCACGCTCGGCGTAACGATGATCATCCTGCTGGTAGCGCTCACCGTGGGGTGGGTGCTGCTGGCGATCTCGGGCGCTGTCAAAGACCAAGTTCTGGCGCCCGTCTATTGGACGGCGCTGACCATCGGCTCGATGTTCTTCTCCTTGGTCGTGACCGGCGTTGTCTTATATCTAGTGCTGGTGGTTAAAGAAATCCGGCTAAGCCAACGCCAGTCGAATTTTGTGGACAGCGTGACCCACGAGCTTAAATCGCCGCTGGCGTCGCTTAAACTCTATTTGCAAACCCTGACACGCTACCCGGTGGGCGCGGAACAGGCGGCGGATTTCCATCGTTCGATGTTGGAGGACGTCGAGCGACTGGATCAGCTCATCAATCAGTTGCTCGACGCGGCGAGGCTGGAACGCCGACCGGCCGCCAAGGAGGAGGAGGACGTTGAATTGGCGGCCCTGCTGCGCGAATGCGCCGACGCGGTGCGGTTGCGGTATCGGATCGACGAGGAATCGTTCCAGCTAGCGTTGACGCCCGCCGTGGTGCGGGCGCGGCGCGTCGACCTGGACATGATCTTCCGCAACTTGATCGACAACGCCGCCAAATACGCCAACGATGAGGATCCGCGAGTGGAGGTTTCTTGCAAACCGGTCGCGGCCGGCATGGTGGAGACGCGGGTGGCGGACAATGGCCGCGGCATCCCGCTAGCGGCTCGGCGAAAGATCTTTGGCCGTTTCGTGCGGCTCGGCTCCGAACTGGAACGGGACAAGCCGGGCACCGGTCTCGGACTGTATATCGTCGGCACGTTGGTGCGGCGGCTCAAGGGCCGCGTCCGAGTCCGCGATCGCCAACCGGCACCGGGCACGCTGTTCGAGGTCCACTTACCTGGCGGCCCGGTGACGGAAGATATGGGCGAATTCGACTAGCGCTTTGTCAACTCTTCACTGTCTGCTAAGACGGACTTCCCCATCCGTCTCAACTCAATGCCTGCCGCGAATAGGCTTTGGAGGGCAGAGGCGCTGTGTGCCAACGCGTAGTTTTTAACGAACCAAAACGCTGATCGAACGGTCGGCTACGTGAGGCCGCGAGCCTTCCAACCGAAAACGCGGTTCGGGCGCGCGCGACAACAATTCAGATTTCGCCACCAAACGAGGATTTTTTTCGCAAGATGTGGTGATAATGCTGAGCGAACCGATGCGCCTCATCGCGAACGTACTGCAGCAGCCGAAGGGCGAACGATTGGCGCCGCAGCCGCAACGGTTCGGGCTCGCCTGGGATGTAAACCTCTTCCTCGCGTTTCGCCAGCGAAACGACGGTCGGCGGTCGGATGTCCAAAGCGGTAAACGCGGCCATGGCGGCGTTCAACTGCCCGATGCCACCATCGATCAGAAGAATATCAGGGAACGGATCGCCATCTTCGCTCAACCGCTGGAAACGCCGAGCGACGACCTCGTGGATGCTGCGGAAATCGTCCACGCCCTGAACCTCGCGGATGCGAAAGCGGCGGTAGCCGGGCTTGAACGGCAAGCCGTCAATGAACCGCACCAAGCTAGCGACCGTCTCGCCGCCTTGTAGATGGGCGATATCGACGCCCTCGATCGTCCGCGGCGTCTTGGCCAATTTGAGCACTTTGCGGAGCCCGCCCAAACCCTTTTTCGGATCAATGTAAAACACTTCGGGCTGGACGTGGGTGTCGATTTCACCCCGGCGGTCGAGCGTTTCGAGCAGATGGATCTCGTCGCGTAGGCGAGCCGCCTTTTCAAACTCCAACGCCTTCGATGCGGCTAGCATTTCCTCCCGCATCTGCGTGAGCAGATCTTGTTTGCGGCCTTCCAGGAACATTTGCAAACGCCGAATGTCCCGGCGGTACTCGTCGCGGTCGATTCGCAAATTGCACGGGGCCGTGCATTGATGGATACTCGCCAGCAAACATGGCCGAAACCACTGCCAGCGTGGATCGCCCGCTTCGATATCCAAGCTGCACGTGCGGAACTTGAAGATCCGCTGCAAAACCTGCAACGCCCCGCGCAACGCCCCGGCGCTGGCGAACGGCCCGTAAAGTTTCACGCCGCGGTCGCGGGGCTGCCGAGTGACCTCGACCCGCGGAAAATCCTCGTGCGTCGTGATCATCAAATACGGAAACGACTTGTCATCCTTAAGTTCGCGGTTGTTTTTCGGCTGAATATCTTTAATCAGCCGCGCTTCCATTAACAACGCGTCGACTTCGCTTTCACAAGCCACGAAGTCTATATCGCCGATCTCCCACACCCAGTGCGTCCGCGCGTCCTGTTCGGCGCCTTTGAGAAAATAGCTGCCTGCCCGTGATCGCAAGTTCTTCGCCTTGCCGACGTAGATCACGCGGCCCGCCGAATCCTTCATCAAATAAACGCCGGGCGTCCGGGGAAACTCGCGTACTTTCGCCAACGCCCGGCGGAAGCCAAAGTCATTCCGGCGCGATGACCACGTCGGATTTATCGAGGGATCGGCGTCACCGGCGTCTCCGCTCTGAGCATCGTCGCCACGAGCGCCATCGTCCTGATTAGGTTTGCCCTGATGGGAGTCGCCCTGGCCTGAGCCGGTCTGCGCTGAGTGGACGGGATCTGAGTCGCCACCCTGATCGGATTTCGCGGGGCCTAGCGTTCCTCGATTCTCCGCGTGGTCCGCCGCAAGTTCCAAACTAGCCGACGGGAGGCCTGACAGTCCGTCGACGGCGTCGCCTATCTCCGCCGCCAACAATTCTTCGACCAGTTCCTCTACGGGTCGTCCATCGATCATCTCGGGTTCGGGCGAAGACTCCGAATCGGCGTCGAACAACCCGGCCCCGATGTCGCTCGCATCGTCCAAGTCGTCGAAACCCCGAGCGTCGTCGTCATTCAGATCAAGCGGATCGGGCATGGGCGGAAGCAGTGAAGAGGTGGTTTAGAAGCTAGATGGGTGAGCGACGCAAGTTGTTTTGACATCAGCTTCGGCAGACCGCCAACCGCCGTCGGCCGCCACTACCGCACCGGCGTTTTGCCAAGCAATCGGCGGATCAATCCAATCTGGCCGGCATGAAGCATTTCGTGGTGCGCACAGAACAGCAGCGCGCCGAACCGAGTGGCTTCGGCGGCGTACGGCATTTCGGTCGGTTGCCGTAGTTGCTCGTCGGTGAACGTCGGCAGTTCCCGAAGCACTTGGGCATGGACACGGGCCAAGACGTCGCGGATTTCGGCGGGAGACGGATTGCCGGCGGGATCCGGTTGGGGTTGGCTCCCACGTTGGAACTGTTTGCGGAAACTGCTCGGCATCAGCTCCAAGTCCACGGGTTCTCGCCCCCTCTGCCGAAAAAGGCATAGGCCATACTCGGCCATCGCCAGATGCGCCACTTGCCAGGCGATGTGGGTGCCACAACCGGAAGGCATGACGAACCACGAAGGGTCATCGAGATCGGCGAGTAGTGTTTCCAAGTACTGTCGCGCGGACAGGATCTGGGCGAGCGCTTGCGCGGCCAAGCCAGCGCGGGACACGGGGTCTGTGGATGTGTTCATGCCGATCGTTCCTCCGTCCGGCATGGTAGGCACTGGGGTGGAAAAGAGAAAAGGCCCTCGGGAGAAAACTCCCGAGAGCCTTTCGCGTTTGGCGTCGAGCTCGGCTCCGCCGCTTCCGACTTGGCCAGAGCGGTCGCGGCGGGCGTCACTCACCCAATACTAGGCCTTGGGCACTTCGCAGCCGCACTTCGGTTCGCAAACCGGCTTGCAGCAGCGGATCTTGCAGCACCGGGGCTCCTTGCAGCACTTCGGCTCGGGAGCGCAGCACTTCGGTTCGCAAGTCGGCTTGCAGCAGCGGATCTTGCAGCACCGGGGCTCCTTGCAGCACTTCGGCTCGGGAGCACAGCACTTCGGTTCCGGCGTGCAGCACTTCGGCTCGCAGCACGACTTCAGGCAGTTGAGGAGCTTCCAGCAACGGGGCTCCTTGCAGCACTTCGGTTCGGGCTTGCAACACGTCGGTTCTGTAGCGCAGCACGTCGGCTCGCAGCCGCAGCCGCCACCGAGCAGGCCCGCCTGGGCGCTCGACAGCGAAGCAAACATCACCAAGCCAGCAGCCAACACCGCGGTAACAATCGCACGACTCTTCATCGTAAGGGTCCTTCTAATCCGGAAATGGGTACTGAAACAACCTCATCACCAGACCGCCGGTCCCCCCGCTTGCGCGCTTCTAAACGGTGACTTTCCAGCCGTCGCCTGATGATCGTCAGCCTTAACCAAGCTGATGTCATGACCCCTTATCGTCGGCCCAGGCTTCCAACCTTCACCAGTCGCCCATTCCGGCCCAACTTTTTCTTTTTAGCCAGGCTGCAAAGTCGCACTGTAGCGGTTTTGACGGATGCATAGCCTACGCGGGCTAGGCGTGATAAGATTCGCTGAGTCAACGGGTTACGCGAACCTTTTTGAGGCCATTTAGGTTGCCCATGCGTCTTTCACCGATCCATCACGAGCGAGCGACTTTGCTGCGGCAAGAAGTCGAACGGCTCGCTTTACCCCAAGGTCGGAGGGTTGGAAGGCCTGGCCACGAGCGGGCTCGGCAATATCTGCTCCACCGACTCGCCGATTTGCGGTTGGAACCGTACGCGAACGATTCGTTCAGCCTGCCCTATGGCGGAGGGGGATTTGACAATCTTGTTGGGGTTGTCCCAGGACGCGACCGGACCGCTCCACCGCTGATTATCGGGGCCCATTACGATAGCGCGATCGATGGCCACTCGGCGGATGACAACGCGGCCGCTGTCGCGCTGGCGCTCGCCGTGGCCGAGTCCACGTCGCCGCGATGTCTGGCGCGCGACCTCGTCATCGCTTTGTACGACGCCGAGGAGCCGCCGCATTTCTTGAGCCCCACGATGGGCTCCATTCGTTTTTACGAGGATCAACGCCGCGGTCCCGTCCATGCGGCGATCGTGATGGATTTGATAGGTCACGCGGTGCGGTTCGGCGAGCAAAGCGGCGGTTCGGCCGATCTGTTTGGACCGCTTGTTTTCGCCACTGGCTCCGAGAGCCATCCCGCCCTGCCCGACGTGGTTCGGTCGGCGCTGCAAGCGATCGCCCAACAACAGTCGCCACTCCGAGTCGTCGCAGCGCTCAGCCGCTACGTCGCGGAGATCGCGATGAGCGACTACCACTCGTTCCGCGCGGACGGAGTGCCATATCTTTTTCTGACTTGTGGCATCGATCCGGCTCGCTACCACCAGCTAGCCGATACCCCGGATTGGCTGGACTACGGGAAAATGGCGGCGATCCTTGAACTGCTTTGCGAATTGATAGGCCGGCTCGACAACGCGAACCTCTCCACCGTGTCAGCCACGACCGCAGGGACCGCCGCCGCCGGGATCGCCGCCGGCGAGCGCTCCGCACGCGGCGATACGACGGCGGATCCATCGTTGTCCCTGGAGATCGAAACGCTGCAAGCCGCTTTGGGACCGTTGCTGGGTCGAGTTGGTTCGCCGCCGTTACGCAGTCGCGCCGACGTGAACCAATTGGCTGGACATCTCAAAACGGTGCTCAAGATCTAACCGGCATTCAGCGCCGATTCAGCGTCCATTCAGGGTAGCGCTCCACTGAGATCTGGTACGACGGACTTCCCATTCCGTCGCAACACGTTTTCGAAAACGACTTAGGCGGCTGATGTGCGACGTGCCTATCCGAATTTGTGGAACTAAAAACGCGTTCGGAAGTCGGACCTTCAGGCGAAAACCGAGCACCGAAGGCCGTTCGGGATGAACAGCGCCGAACGCGAGAGTTCCGCGCGAACTAATCCGCGCGAACTAATCCGCATGGGCGTTACTTGCCGCAGTAGTCGATCACGCGGGCGATTTCGCTTTTGAGCTTGTCGCGGGTCACGATCCGATCGATGTAGCCGTGTTCGAGCAAGAACTCGCTGGTTTGGAACCCCTTCGGCAACTCGATGCGGATTGTCTCCTTAATCGTCCGTGGGCCGGCGAATCCGATCAGCGCCTTCGGTTCGGCGAAGATCACATCGCCCAGCGACGCGAAACTCGCTGCGACTCCGCCCATGGTCGGATTGGTCAACACGGAGATGAACAATCCGCCAGCTGCGTCGTACTTCGCCAACGCGGCCGAGACCTTCGCCATCTGCATGAGCGACAGGATTCCCTCGTGCATGCGAGCGCCACCACCCGATCCACTGACGATGATGAGTGGTAGATTTTCGGCCGTCGCGCGTTCCACCAACCGCGTGAGCCGTTCGCCCACGACCGACCCCATGCTGCCCATGATAAACGCGGAATCGGTGACGCCAAAAGCCACGCGTCGGGCCCGGATCATGCCGCAACCGGTGATGACCGCGTCGGTCAATCCCGTGCGTTTCTGTTCGGCGACCAGTCGATCGCGATACGCTTTCTGGTCTTTGAACTCGAGCGGGTCGGTAGGGCGAAGGTTCGCGTCCCACTCTTCAAAGGTGCCTTCGTCGAGCACTTGGCGGATACGTTCTTGCGCGGGCACGTAAAAGTGGTAGTTGCACTTCGGGCAGATGCCGAGCAGCGCCTGAGCCTCTTTGACGTAGATTGTCGCCCGGCAGCCCGGACATTTCTGCCAAAGCCCTTCCGGCACGCCGCGTTTGGGCCGTTTTCCAGAGATCGGCGCTTTCGATTCAGTTTGAGCCATAGCCTTTTCCGCCGTCGCGTTCCGTCCAACACCGAGTCGAATATAGCCAAACAACGCCACCCGGTAAACGCGAACCCGGAACGCGGCGTACCACGAAAGCCGAGGATCCCCTAACCACTCAACGAAGCGATCGACGAAGCGCTAGTAGTCGGAAATCGATCCGTCGGGCAGACGGCCGCGGGTGGGCCATTCCGGCGGACTGGGGGTCTTCGCCAGTTCCGCCAGTCGAGCCTCGTCGATTTCGCATCCGATGCCGGGCAAGCTTGGCAACGACGCGTAGCCATCTTTGTCGATGGTCCAATCCTTTCGCACCAATCCGGGCGGCGAAATGCTCGGGTAGTACTCGTGGATCAAGAACAGCGGGATTGCGGCGCTGACGTGCAAGCTGGCGGTCGCTCCGAGGTCGCTGGTGACGCAGTGCGGGGCGAGCGGCACTTGGTAGGCTTCGCCCAGAGTGGCGATTTTCCGCATCTGTGAGATACCGCCCGTGTGGGCGCAATCCACTTGCAGGATGTCCGCGCACCCCTCCTGGAGATACGTGATCACGTCCCAGATCGTCCGAGCCTGTTCGCCCACGGCGAGCGGAATCGGGATGTGCTGTTTGAGCCGTTTGAATACCTCGATGTTGCCTGGCACAGCGGGCTCTTCGATGTACAGCACGTCGTATGGCTTGATCGCGGCGGCCAGTTGAATCAGAAACGGCGGCGGCAACGCGCAATGGGCGTCGAACATGACGATTCCATCGGGACCGACCTGCTTGCGGGCGTTCTCGATGTTTCGCACCTGCTGCTCGATCAATTGCGGTGTCGCGGAAAACGGCTGCGGTCCCGCGCCGACCTTGGTGGCTTTCGGAGTGGGATACATCAGCACTTTGTCGCGGGCCGGGCCGCCAAGCAGCCGATGCACAGGGACGCCCCACAGTTTGCCGGTGATGTCCCACAAAGCCATATCGATGCCGGCGAGCGTATGGGTCATGAACGGACCGCCCCGCATGTCGCGGTGGGACCGGTAGATCTTCTGCCAAAGGTACTCGATCCGAGTCGGGTTTTCGCCATTGAGCAGTTCGAACAGCGATTGGGCGAGCGTGGCGGCGACCTTGGTCTCCAACTGGTCGATCTCGCCCCAACCCGTAACGCCGAGATTCGTTTCCAGTTTGAGGAACACCTTGCGCGCGACGGGAGTGGCGGTTAGCCGAGTCAGCTTGATCGAAGTGGTGCGGTCGAGCACGTTGTTGCCGGGCGCCGACTCGTCCGCCGCGCGAGCCAGTTCCCTCGCCGACGTTGCGGCAAACGTGCCGGCAGCGAGGCAACCGGCGGCAAGCGAACCCCAGTTCGCCATCCAGTCGCGGCGGCTACTTCCCGTCAACGTTGGGTTGTGCGTTCGCGAATCCGTTTCGGTTTGGCGGAAAAGATCCGGAGAGGTCGACATCGAGAGGCCTCACGTAGCGGAGTTGTCAGAGGGAACCAACGAATACAACGGAGCATGGCGAGCGGCAAGTTCGCGGAGCAGGCGGGGAGGCTCGTACCGCGGACCCAGCGGGCGGAACGGCTCGTTCCGCCGCAGAATGGCCGCTAGCCCCTCTTGATCGGCCCAGAACATCAGGCCGCCACGGTACGCGGGAAAGCCCAACCCATGCATGACGCCGAAGTCGATGGCTCGCGGGTCGTCGACGATCCCGTCCTCCAATGCCCGAGCGGCCTCGAACAGCATTGGGAACAGCAACCGATCGACGATTTCGCCGCTCGCCGCCGAATGCGGTGGAGATAAGTAGTCGCCAATCACCGGAGCCAGCGCGGGATCCGGCTGGCGTCCGGAATTCGGACCGACGGCTCCAGGAGCCGGGTAGCGGAAGAACCCGGCTCCGCTTTTCTGGCCGAGCCGGCCGGCTTTCAGCAAAGCGGGCAGGATAGGCGACGCCTGCACACGGTCGGCGAACGCGCTCCAGATGACTCGGCCGGCGAACAGCGCCGTGTCGATGCCGACCATGTCGTACAGTTCCAGCGGCCCCATCGGCATCCCGAATTCGATCGCCGCCGACTCGATGTCTTCCAACCGCACTCCCTCGCTCGCCAGTTGCAGCGATTCGTTGAGATAGGGGAATAGGACACGGTTGACCAGAAATCCGGGGCCGTCGTTGACGACGATCGGCGACTTGCCGATGCGACGGGCGAACGCGAGCGCGCGTTCCACCGTTTGCGGACTTGTCGCCGCGCCGCGGATAATTTCGACCAGCGGCAGAATCCGGACCGGATTGAAAAAATGCATCCCGCAAAACCGCTCGGGATGTCGCAAATGGGCCGCTTGCCGCGTGATCGGGATTGTGGAGGTGTTGGAAGCCAAAATCGCGTCGTCGGCGACCAGCGTTTCAAGCCGCGCGAACAGCTCGCGCTTCGCCTCCGCGTTCTCCACGATCGCCTCGACAACGAGTGGCAGATCGGCGAGCGACTCGAGGGAATCGGCCAGTTTAAGCCGAGCGGATAGCTCGACCCGCCGGTTCGGATCGGGGCCTTTGCGCTGCTTGTTGTACGCCGCGTCGTCAAGGACACGCTCGGCGCCCCGCGCGAGCGATTCCGGCGCGGCATCGAAGAGCGTCACGCCTAGGTCGCGGCGCAGCGACACCGCCGCGATCCCGCCGCCCATGATGCCCGCTCCAATGACGCCCACCGCTGTGATTTCCGCGGCGGTCGCATCGGCGGTCGAGGGGCGTGTCTTGCGATTCCATTCCCGTAGCTGGAACACATGGATCAGGGCTCGATGCGTCGGGCAACCCCAGTGAGCGGCCAGTCGAGCCGCTTCCAAATGGCAGGCATCGGCGGCGGACAAACAACTGCCTTCGAGGATCAGATCCAAGGCGATTTCGGGGGCCGGGTCGCGGCCTTTGGTCTTCTGACGGATTCGCGCGCGGGCGAACGTCGCGAGGCAATCGCGTTCCGCGTCGGGCAGCGTTACGGGACCAGCACGACGCTCGCGGTCCTTGAGGTAGGCGCCGGATGCGGACTCGCGACGAGCCATGGCGATTGCGGCGTCGAGCAGCTCGGTGGCGGGTGCGTGATCGTCGGCCCATCCGAGTCGGACCGCCGCGACGGCGTCCAGCGGTTCGCCGGTCGTGATCAAGTCGACGGCGGGGCCCAATCCAATGATTCGCGGCAACCGGACCGTTCCACCCCAGCCGGGAAACATCCCGAGCTGGACTTCGGGGCAACCGATCGACGTGCTTCCCGTAGAGTGAGCACCGGGGGAATCCGCCACCACGCGTCGGTCACACCAGCTGGCCAATTCAGTGCCGCCACCCAGACAGGTACCCGCCACGGCGGCGATGGTAGGAAAGGGAAGCGAGGCGAGCCGACCGAACAGCGAATGCACTCGCTGACACGCTGCCTCGATCTGCGAACCATCGGCCGTGGCGACTCGCCGCGCCAGTTCATGCACGTCCGCTCCCGCGAGAAAACTGCCCGATTTATCCGAACGGATGATGAGACCGGCGAGCTTGGCGGCTTCGGCGCGGTTGGTCAGCGTATCGAGAGCTTGGGCGAACGCGTCGAGCACATCGCGCGACAGCACGTTGACGCGGCGGCTGGGGTCGTCAAAGACCAGTACCGCGATGTCAGATGCGGGGAATTCCAGTCGAATGGCGTTGGCAGGCATGGCGAACCAAGTTTGGACGAAAAAGTGGCGGACAGAGCGGGGGATTCGTCGAGCGGTTTTGGGGGACGGCCGGCAAGTCGGTAACACACGATACGGCAAAAGCTTGGGCCGTGCGACGCCTAGACCATCGCCCGCCGACGGCCTAGACTTGCGGTTTCTTTGGACGGATGTGCGTTTTAGGTTGTCCCGCGATGTCCGATTCAGTTCCCATGCCATCGGCCGCCTTGCCAACCGCCGGTTTGGAAACCGAGCGGGATCAAGTGCTTGGATACCTGAATTTTTCCGCAGGTTCGCCCGACACGCAGTTCCTCGCTAACCTGAACAAGCTGTTCGCGGCGGAACTGGCGAACCGTCCCCCGGAACTGGCGACCGCTTCGACCACGGCACCCAACCAGCCAACCCAGCCGCCTCAGTCTGCCCAGCTGGCTCAAGCAACTCCGCCGTTTCCACCTGCCCCGCCAGTTAAGGCAGTGTGGCGGTTGGTGGTCGAAGGGCTTGAGCGGCGGCTCGGTGTCTTACGGGGCCAGTCGCCCGCCTTCGCGGACGCGGGGCAAGCGGAGGGCGTGTTACGGCTTGTGGCGGCCAGCGTTTTGCCGGGTTACCTGGAATTCCACCGCGATTTGCTGTTCCATCAAAACGAGCACACGCTGTTCAACAGTCTCTTCCTGGGGCGGGTCTTCGAGGCGATCCTGCGACAGGGCGGGCCGTGGGATGAAGTGGATCGGATCACGCGCGGTTCGATTCGGACCTTGAACGACTACTTGGGCCATCGGCCGCTGGCGACGCTAGAGCGGCGGAAGATGGCGCCCTACGCGCACGAGTGGCTGCGGCCGGTGCCGCTCTATGTGCGCGGGGCGGGGATGGCGCCTGGTCCGCACGCCGAGGTGGTGACCGCCGCCTTAAGGTTGATTGAAGACGCCGATCCGGGTCTGCTTCATCAAGCTCAATTCGACATGAGTTTGCTTGACGAGTTGGCTTACGACCCGCGGGCGTATGACTTCGATCATCCGGCCAACAAGCGGCCCAACTATCATTTCGGCCAGTGGGATCCGAATCACATCGACAATCAGGGCCGCTACCGACGCTACGTGATCCAAGAGGTGACGTTGCGGGCGTTGATGCGCCGTATCGATGACGAAACCAGTCTTCCCCGGCACGAGCGGGTGGCGGAAGCGGCGGCGGTGCTCGCCGGCACCATCTTGATGGCGTCGGGAATCAGCGGTCGCGGCCCCGATGCCCATGACTCGACGGTAACGCTGTCCAATCTTCTGCCACCGATCGCCCGTTACCGCGACGAGTTTTACGTGCGTTTGTTGCGAAGGATGTCCGGTCCGCACGCCGAACGTTTGCGGGCCGAGTCGGTGCAACGGCAGCAACCTTTTGGCGGCGCGCGGCAGCACTTGAACGCCGAGCTCGCTCGGCAGCGCGCTTCGCAGTTGGAACGCGTGCAACTGGCGAAGATTTTCGCCAACATGGGCTTCCCCGAGGCGGCTGCGCGGCAGGTGGACATCGTGCCCACGGCGTCGGCCTGCATCATGTGCCAAATCGACTGTTGGCTTTTCGAAACGCAACGGGCGTTGCGCGTCGGCCAAATCGATACGGCTGTGAAATTGTTCGCCCGAATTCGCGAAATGCTGCGGCGCGGCATCGAGTGCGGCGCGGTCATCGACCCCTGGAACATTCTGGGATTCGACGCGAATTACAGCCTGTTTCCCGCGATGGAAAACAGCGTCCACGATCACCGCGCCGATGAACTGTGCGAGTTCATCGACCACCTGCTGACCTTGCACGGGCAGGCTTGGAGCGAGGCGGTCGCCCGCGGAATGGAAACCGCCAGCCAGCAGCTCAAGAAACAGTTCCGCGAATTGGTCGATTGGTGGCACGCCTTCGCGACGCATACGGTGTCGACGGTCGACGCCGTCAACGCCCTGGACAAGTACCGCGACGCCGAAGTGGTCGCCGACGCCCTGCGGTTGTGGAACCAAGCGGGCACCGCCGCCGGCAACATTGCGTTCTGGGCTCCGCATGCCGACATGTTCCAGTCCGCCCACGCCTACGCGATGGTGCTCGAAAAGCTGCTCGCCCATCGCGACTTCGTTGCCTCGCGCGGACTGCTGATGCACTGGCTCAGCCAAGCGTCCCGCGTCGGTTTGACCAGCGGCGACAGCGCGTTCGCGGTCCAGGCTGAATCGTGGTTCGTGGGGCTGTTCAACGATCCGCCAGGCAACGCCCCGCAGACAACCCAGGATCGCCAACACCGCTGGAACGTCGCTCGCAAGTTTTTCGATTTCCTCGAGGTGAACGCCGAGGATTACTGGAATGTGCCGCAGTTCGAGTTAAGCGAAGGGGGAGCGAAAAGCGCCCGGCCGAAGCGCAAGCCGCGGCGGGACAGCGATGACTCGAAACCCGGCAAGAAGAGCGGCGGTTCGTTTCCCAAGAACGATGGCGACGAATTCGACAACGGGAATTTCGACAACGGGAGTTTCGAAGACGACGAATTCGACGACGGCAAGTTTGATGGGGGCGCTTTTGGCGGGGGGGCTTTTGGCGGAAACGGTCGCGACGACGACGATTTGGACGACCTCGCGGATGCCGAAGAGGGCGAACCGGACGACGGAGAACCGGGCCTGTTTGATTCGGCTTACCAAGAAGTTGTTTTTCGGGGCAGCACGGACGACGGCGTCGAAAGTTCAATCTTCGAGAATGACACCGGTTCGCAAGACGAGTTGATGCGGGAGGGCAAACGGATCGGGCAACGACTCGACTTCCTCACCACGGTCGCCCGCTTGTGGCGGCTCGCCGCGCTTCAAACCGTACGCATGGGCCAACGGAGCGAGGAGCCGCACTCGGAGGGGGAAACCGACGAAAGGCTCGCGCGGGTCGCCGCTTGGGACCGCGCCGGCGCTCTCGAACGATGGGCGTCGCAAGCGACCACCAACTACCAGGATCTCATCGAGTTGCTGGAAACGGTTCGAGCTTACCGGCTGCCCGATCCTTCGGCGAAGCAAGAAGCGCAGATCGAATACGACCAACGCCGATACGCGAAAGAGATGTTGATGGAGCAGATCGTCGAAACGGCGATCGAAACCGTCGACTCGCGCCGCTTGCTGCTTTCCGCCGCGATCGCCCAGATTCATGGCGAAGAGGTGGGAACCGAACAGACCGCGAAGCACTTGACGGAAAGTATGGCGGGCCTCGACCCCGACCAACGCCATTCCATCCAAATGCTGTCCGCCGCCTTTCGCGACGACCAGGCGGCGATGCAAAAGCGGTGGCGCGAGTTGATTCTGACTTTCCGCCGCCTGCCTTTGCTGTACGTGCCGCTGGCCCGCAACGGGGAACCACGCCAAATCGTCGCCGCGCGGCTCCGCCATCGCACGCTCCAGGACCTGCTTATCTGCATTCCCCGTCGAGGCAACTATCTATACGCCTGCCAATTGCTCGATGCCGCGCGACTGATGGAACGTGGCCATGTTGTCGGCGCCGGAGCCGTCACGGAATTCGATGAACTGTTTAAGATCGGTTTTAAGGCGATGGTGGCGTCGCTGATCGAGTCGACGCTCGGCGCCGCCATGGTCGACGCAAAACCTGATGCCAAATCCGATTCAAAAGCCATTGTGAAAGCCCCTGCAAAGGCCGACTCGAAAGCCAATAAAAAAACCGACGCGGCAGCCGACGATGAAGTATCAGAAGGAACTTCGACTCATAACTCTTCCGAGTCGCCGGATGCGGATTATGTAGACGGTGATCTCGAACCCGACTCGGTGGCCGCCATCCGTTTGGCGCCCTACGGTTCGAATCACAGCCCGCTGGTGGAAAGCATCGAGATGCTTACCGAGTCAATGCTGCAGGTGTGGCTAAGCCATAGTCGAACGCTGCGATTGTCAGTGCTGGAAAAAGCGCATGACAAACGGGTGTGGAACAAGATCGTGGGTTTCATCAAAACCTACGGCGGCGATTTGTTCACGCAGCATTTCCTCAACCTCGGCAATATCCGTTCGATCCTCCATCAAGGCGTGGCCCGTTGGCTGCGAGAGTTGCGGGAGGATGGCGAGTTCGGCGGGAAGTTGCTCGAGGATTTGGAATCTGGTTCGCTCACCGCGACAGACGCGGTGGAATGCCTGACGCTCATCCTGGAAGCGATTCAGGAGAACTTCGGCGAATACCGCGACTACAACAGCACCACGACCCAGTCCGACCGCGGCGAATTGCTCTATTCATTGCTCGACTTCCTCCGTCTCCGCACTCGCTACGACCGGATCGCGTGGAATCTCAAGCCGGTGGTGTGGGCCCATGAGGTTTTGATACGCAAAGGGCAGGAGCAAGCGGCCGAGATTTGGCGACGCGCTCTGCGGGACCGTGTTGGCGACGAAGCCGAACGTTTTCTGGCGGAGCTTGTCGAACTACAGGCCAAGTACGCGATGCGGATGCCCACCATCGCGGACCGACTGGGAGAACGGTTCCTGCGGCCGCTGTCGATCGACCGCGTTCGCGCGCTGGTTGAGCCGGCGGTCGCCGAAGCTGAAAAACGCGAATCGGGCGAGACGGCGGTCGATTTCCACCCGACGTTCAACCGCCTGGAACAGCAAGCGGAAAAACTCACCCGCACCCCGTCCGGTGTTGGCCTGGATGTTCCACCCTGGTTGATCGCGTTGGATGAAGAGGTTCAACGGGTTCGCGATCCGCTGTCCCGCAACGAGCACCGCGCAGCGCTCCAGTCGCTCCTTCCTCCCCGGGAAATCGACCGCCGACTGCTCCGCACGCAATTGCGGAAATTCAAACCACGGGAAACGTAGCGGCCAAAGACGCCTCTCCTCGACGCGCCTCTCCTCGACGCGCCTCGCCTCGGACGCGCCTTGCCTCGACTTGCACCGCCTCGACGCGCATCTCATCGACCGCGCGTTGTCAGAGTTCCAAAAATCGCCGGACAAACCGTCAAGCGAACAGATACTCAAGCAGCGTCGCCTTGACATCGACGGGCGCGAGCGTTTCCGGCAGTGGCCGATCCCGGAATGGCGAAATGAAAACCGGCGATTCGTCCCACGAGTCGGCGGGCAGGCCATGCGAGCCTCGCACCATTTCGGCATGGTCGGGAATGACCTCCAGCAAAGCGCGGAAGCCCAGTTTGCGTTTTAACAGCGTGGTGGCGATCTTGAGCTTGGGTAAGGCCAGGCCGGGATCTATAAAGAGCTCGGCCGGGTCGTAGCCCGGTTTACGATGAATGTCGACGGTGCGGGCGAAGTCCGGCTCGCGGCGATCGTCCAGCCAATAGTAATAGGTAAACCACGCGTCGGATTCCGCAAGGACCACCAGTTCGCCCGAACGCGGATGATCTAAATGCAATTCCCCCTTTGTCGCTTGGTCGTAGACTTTCGCGACGCCTGGGACATTTTCTATAACGCGGCGGACGGCGTTTAGCTTTGCCGCGTCGTTGATATAGATATGAGCGACCTGATGGTCGGCGACCGCGAACGCGTCGCTCGCGCCGGCATCGAGTAACTCGCGTCCAAGTTCCACTCGCACCTGTAAATGGCCCGCCTCGCGCAGCGCGCGATTCAAATGCACCGGGCGACTCACCGCGCCAATGCCATATTCGCTGACGATGGCGAGTCGATCGCCGCGTCGGTCGCAAAAATCGATCAGTTGGCCAACCACCGCGTCAACCTCGCGCAGGTCGGAGGCGACTCGACCGAGATCCGGTCCATGTCTTTGCAACCCGTAATCGAGGTGCGGCAAATAGACCAGGGATAGTCGCGGCGAATGCCACTCGCCGACCCGCCGAGCCGCGTCGGCGATCCACTGGGTCGAGGCGATCGTGGTCGCCGGTCCCCAGAATTGAAAGAGCGGGAATGTGCCCAGTTCGGCCTGTAATTTTTGCCGCAGGTCGGCGGGTTGCGAGTAAACGTCGGGTAGCTTCCGCCCGTCGCTCGGGTACATCGGCCGCGGCGTGACGCTATAGTCCGCCGTCGAATACATGTTGTACCACCAGAATAGATTCGCGGTCGTCACGCTCGGATCGAGCCGCCGGGCGGTTTCCCAAATCTTTTCGCCCGCGACCAGCTTGTTGGATTGGCGCCAAAACCTGACTTCGCAGTCATCCCGAAAATACCAGCCGTTTCCGACGGCGCCGTGGCCGGACGGCCACAGACCTGTAAGGTAGGTGGACTGGACGGAACAGGTGACTGCGGGCACGACGGGCCCGATCGTGGACAGCCGTCCCCGCCGCGCGAACTCGGCGATCCGCGGAGTGTTCGGCCCGATCAGGCTGGGCGTCAACCCGACGACGTTCAGCACCATCAATCCCGGCATCGGATTACTCGCCTGTTCCCAGCGTTACCACCACCACGCCCATCTTGCCTTCGCGAACAATTCCCAGTTCGACTGTTTCGCCCGGCCGTTTCACTTCGACGGCCCCCAGCAAATCGTCGGCGCTCCGCACCGGGCGGCCGTCCACCGACACAATCATATCCGCGCGGCTGCGATCAATTTTTTGTTCGGTGTAGACAAACGGTCCGCGGCGCCGCTCGGTCTTGACCACGCGAAAGCCGAGCAGTCCGGCTTGCTCCGCTGGACCACGCGCCGCCAAGGTGACGATCACCAGCCCCCGTTCCGTCTCCAAGACTCGCGTAATGCCAATATCCGGTCGAATCACTCGACCCGTTTCAATCAGCTGCGGGACAACCCGGGCAAGGATGTTCGCCGGAATCGCGAACCCGACCCCGGTGTTCTCGCCGGTGCTGCTGGCGATGGCCGTGTTCATGCCGATCAACCGACCGCGACTATCCAGGAGCGGACCGCCCGAATTGCCGCGGTTAAGCGCCGCGTCGATCTGGATCAGCGACTTCAGCGACCGGCCGGCGCGCGTCGGCAGTGTGCGGTTCAGGCTGGAAACGATTCCCAAGGTCATCGTGCGCTCCAGCCCGAAAGGATTGCCGATCGCGATCACTCGCTGGCCCACTCGCAACTGGGCGCTGTCGGCGAACCGCACGGGAAACAGGTCGCCCTCGGGCGCGGAAACCTTGAGCACGGCGATGTCGTTCATCGCGTCATGTCCCACAATCCGGGCGTCGAACGACTCGCCGTTGAACAACGCGACGCGGATCGAGGTCGCGCCTTCCACAACGTGGAAGTTCGTCAACACATGCCCTTGCTGGTCCAAAACCGACCCGGAACCGGCCCCTTCAACTGCCATTTCGCCTTGAAACAAATTCTCGCCGCGCACCGCCTTCGTCGTGATGTTCACCACGCTGCGATTCACTTGCTCATAAACACTGACGTACACACGCTCTTCCGGGGTCAGCTCGTCGGGGGCCAGCCCCGCCGCGACTGGCGGCAGGTTCGCTGCCGGTCGCATCGGCGGGCTGGGAAGAGTTGCCGGGCCGCCCAGCGGCGGGCCAGGTGCTGGCGTAGGCTGCGCCCAAGCTGTCATCGTGACGAATGGGAGAAGAACGAGCACGACGCCCGCCGACACGGCGGACACCATCGATCTCCCAGACGCCGTTGGTCCATTCGCCGGACGGTTCCCGATTTGCGAGCCGATGGAGTCGATTCGACCAATGACCATAGGGGTGTTCGACCTTCGAGAGAATCCGAGGACCATTCGAGCCGTGATTTGCCGTATCGCGAGGCACGCCCGGCGTACGATAGGCGTTTTTGGCGGATGCGCGGAGTCCAACCGGCTGGTCCGGGCCACTTTAAGTGTTGCGATCGTGCCAGCTGCGTTGATCAGCGCTCTCGGCAATCACTTACCCATCCAAGTTGCCCGGTCTCCCCGGTTTACCTCATGGGAAAATTCGCCGCGTTCCGATACCCAATCAGCCAGGAGTGTCCAGCGGGATGTCGGGCAGGGGTATGCGCGTCAGCGGGCAAGCCTCGGAACTGTCAGCCAATGTGGTAGGAGGTAACGGCAATGCAACGTCCCAGTTTCGCGCTCTTGATGTTGTGCGGCGCGCTTGCCTTGGGGCTGACCGTGGCCGATCGCACCAGTCGCCCCAGGTCGCCAACCAAGGTCAGCACGCGTTCCGTCGCCCGAATGACCAAGTCGGTTTTATCGAAAACCAAGGCATTTCCGGCGACTGCGAGTTTGCCAACTGTCGCCCTGCCCGAAGCGGAACTGTCCGATACCGTTCCAACTCCGGATCTAGTTCCAACTCCGGAGCTAGTTCAGGCTCCAAAGACAGCGACGGCCGTTTTCCAAGTTGCGCCGCCGGGAGAAGCGGATGCGGCGGTGGAGATTTCAACGGGAGAGAGCCACGCGGAGGCGATTCCTTCGTGGTTGCTCACCGGCGACGAGGATCCTTTGGACAGCTTCGGATCGGCGGTAGCGGATGGAAGCGGCAACTCGCCGGAGTTCGCGGCCGCGCCTGCGACCGACTCGCCCACGACCGACTCGCCCACGACCGCCGAACCGACGACCGCCGAACCGACGACGGTGGAGGCCACGAAAGTCGAGTTGGTGAAATGGTCACTATCCGACTGGGTGGTTCATCGCATAACGGCTCAGCGAGCGGCGATTTCGGGTACCGAAGTTCAGGGCTTGGTCGCCACTTGGGTGACACGGTTGCACGAAATGGCGCCCGTGGTTGACCGCATGGTGGAGAGTCTCCGGGGTGCGGGCGGGGAGATATTGGAGGCGGCGACGCGTCAGACCACGGCCCCCCAAGCCGGTGGGTAACGATTTTGCGGATTCGACGCGACGATCGACCGGCAGCCGGTAGGCAGGCCGTCGAGTTTGCCTGATCCGCAAGCCCCATAGTTTTTTTTCTGGCATTCGCCGCAGCTTTGAAATAAAATCACGTGAAAATCCGTCACCCGGCTTGCAGCCACGTATATTTAGTCACCGAAACGAGTAGGGGTGGCGGTGGCGCGTCATGACCGGCGCGGCGACGGGTCGATCCAGGGTTTTCAGTGCGGAGTTGCCAAAACATGTCCCAACGAAGGCTATGGTTGCCGTCCTTGCTTGCGTTCGCGACGCTGTCCGCGAACGTGGTTCACAGCGCGCCGCCCGCGGAAGGCGCCGGCCAGCCGGTGGGGGCGATCGGCGTCAAAGCTGCCGGCACGAAGGGTGGCGGTACGAAGAGTGCCGGCGGGAAGATTTCCGCCGCGAAAGGGGCTGCTGCGAAAAATGCCGCCGCCAAGCCGGTGTCGGAAAGCGTTTCGCGACTGGCGACCTTCCGTAAACCTTCCGGCGAAGGCTTCTTCGCGTTGAGCGTCCAAGCCGAATTGCCGGACACGTCGGCCAAGGGGCGCGATGTCGTGGTGTTGTTTGACACATCGGCCAGTCAAACGGCGACCTATCGCGATGACGCCTTGGTGGCGCTCGGCACGCTGCTCGAGCGGCTTCAGGCGAACGACCGCGTGCGACTTGTCGCGGTCGACTTGACCGCCGTCAATTTGCAGACCGCGTTTTCCCCAGCCGACGGCGAGGCGATCGCCGCCGCGATGCAAAAGCTGGAAGCCCGTGTGCCACTCGGTTCGACCGATATGCTTGGTGCTCTTCGGGCTGCCGAAGCGGCGTTCGATACCCAATCGGTCAATGAGAAAACCGTCGTGTATATCGGCGACGGCGTAAGCCGCGCCCGGGTGCTCGGCAGTGCCGCGTTTGGACAGGCGGTGAACGGTCTCGTCGGCAAACGGATCTCGGTTTCCAGTTATGCCGTCGGGCCTGAGGTAAACGTGCCGTTGCTTGCGGCGATCGCGAACCAAACGGGCGGAATCGTTGTTTCCGACCCCACAGGAACGAATTCGGCTCAACAAGTCGGTCTGCGGCTTGCGGGTGCCGTGCGTTCCACCGTTGCGTGGCCGACCGCTGTCGATCTGCCCGCTCCGCTCGAATCCGCTCTGCCGGCGAATCTTCCGCCGCTTCGCGACGACCGCGACACGGTGCTGGTTGGCGCGTTGGGCGACGGCGAGCTTCGGTCCCTCTCTGTGTCGCTCGATGTGGCCGGAGCCACAAAGCAAGTTCAGTGGTCGCTCCGCGCCGAAGAATCGAACGAGGACTTCGCCTTCCTGCCGCGGCTGGTGGACTTGGCTCGGGCCGACCAAGGTCTGTCTTTGCCTACAGTTGGCTCCGAAGGTCTTCACGGAGTCGCCCTCGCCTTGCAGGGCGCCGCTGACGACTTGTCTCGGTTGAGCGAACAGGCGCTGAGTCGCGGGGATATTGCCGGTGCCCGTGTAGCTGCGGGTTTCGCGTTGCGAAACGACCCCAACAATCCGACCGCTCGCGTTGTGGCGGAGGCTGCCGCCAAGGGACAAGAGCCGGTGGCATTGCAGGAAGAAGGACTGAAGCTGGGCAACGGGGCCGCCGGTGCCGGAGCGCCGGCCGCCGGCGGTGCGCGACCGGGCGACTTGCTGCGTCAGTTTGAAGCGGAAGGTGGCCAGTTCCTCGATCGCATCGAAACCGAACGCCGAGTGCTCGCTCAGAAGGTTCAGGCCGACGTCGAGCGGACCCTGGCGAACTCGCGACAGCGGATGGGTGAGGATCCCGAAGGCGCCTCGGTGACGCTGAAGGTGCTCATGGAAGATATCGAGCGGGCGATTGAGGTCGACGCCGATGTCCGGACGCAACTGCGAAACAAAATTGAGGGCGCCATCCGCGAGGCGGGCCGTCGAGCGGCGATCGTATCGGACCAAAAGGCGCGGGATTTGGCCAACAAGGCCGCTGCACTCGAAGCGATGAAGGTCGCCGAGGCGACCGATCGACGCCAAGAGAAAGTAAAGCAATTGATGGAGCGTTTCTCCGCTTTGATGGAGGAAGGCTCCTTGGACGAGAAGCGATATAAGCAAGCCGAAGACGAGATAGCGATGCAGGTTCGGAAGATCGAACCTGAAAACAGCGCGGCGATCGCTGGAGCCTTCACCGCTCGCCACACTTTCAACATCCGTGAAAACGAACGGTTGTTCGAGATGCGGCACGCCAATTTCGTCAACGCCTTGTTCCAAATCGAGTTGTCGCATATTCCGTTCCCGGACGAACCGCCGATCGTGTACCCGAAGGCGGAAGTGTGGGAACGGCTGACCCGCGAACGTGAGAAGTACAAGTCCGTGGACTTGGCTCGCACCGGCGGCGCCGAGGAGAAAATCCTCGAGGCGATGAAGAAGTCAACGGAAATCGAGTACGTCGAAACGCCACTGAAAGAAGTGATCGATCAGCTTCGCGGGCGTCACAATATCCCGATCGAGTTCGACAAGAAGGGGTTGGAAGCCGCCGGTGTCGATCTCTCGTCAACCCTGGTCACGCGGACTCTGAAAGGTGTGTCGCTCCGGTCCGGTCTCCGCCTGTTGCTCAAGGATTACGACCTGACGTACGTGATCCGCGATGAGGTGCTCCTCATTACCTCGCAAGACGAGGCCCAGAAGTCGCTTGTTACGAAGGTGTATCCGGTCGCTGACCTTGTCATCCCAGTGATGTCTGGCGGCGGTGCCTTCGGTGTCGGTGGAGGTGGCGGCTTCGGCGGTGGTATGGGCGGCGGCATGGGCGGCATGGGCGGTGGCATGGGTGGTATGGGCGGCGGTATGGGCGGCATGGGCGGTGGCATGGGTGGCATGGGCGGTATGTTTGCCGTCGAGGAGGAAAGCCTCCAACTCGGCCCGAAACGTCCCGTTTCGTCTCCCGCTGCCACTCCCGCTAAAACGGGCAGGCCGCAGCCGGCCGCGGCATCGTCTGCGGAGAAGCCGGTTGCCGGAAAATCAGTTGCCGGAAAATCAGTTTCCGGGAAGTCGGACACTGCGAAAACGGACACTGCGAAAACGGGCTTTGGGAAGCTGGTTGCCGCGAAGCGGCTCGATCCGGGGCAAAAGGCCGGCGAAACGGCCGCTTCCGCTTGGGATCGGCTGTTCACGCAGGCTGAACCTGCCGCTCAAGACATCCGCGAAACGGCTCGCCAGCTGATGGCGGAGCGGAAGTTCAGCGAGGTGTCGGATATGGTGCGGGCGGCGCTCCGGCGCGGGTACGTGCAACCGTGGATGTACGAGGCGATGACAATCGCCTTGCAGGCTGCGGACGCTCCGTCGACAGAGATCGAGCGGTCGCTGATGTCGGCGGTCGATTTCGCTCGCAGCGATGAGGAAGTGATGCACGTCGCCCAGTACATGGCGGCGATCGGGTTGCATCGCCGAGCGTTGTCGTTGTTCCAGGATTTGTCGGCTGGCAACTCTTCCAACCCAGCGATTTACCTGAGCGGTTTGGCTGCGGCTCGCGAAGCCGACGATCGCGCCGGTATTGAATGGGCTTGTGTCGGGATACTCTCGCAAGCTTGGCCAGCGGACCAGCGTCACATTGAACAAAACGCGCGTCGAGTGGCACTCGCGACCCTCAACGAGCTTCGAGATTCGGGACTCAAGTCCGAAGCGGACCAGTTCGAATCCGCGTGCGTTGGGGCGATGATGCGGGACTGCGTGGTGCGGGTCAGCTGGACGGGCGAAGCCGATATCGACATGAAGGTTTTTGAACCGTCTGGAACGATCTGCGGCTTGCGGCTTCCACGGTCGCCGTCGGGCGGCGTGCTGATGGGCGACGCGTTCGCCAGCCGGTCGGAAATGCCGACGGACGGTTACTCGGAAACTTACGTTTGCCCGCAAGGGTTCAGCGGTGAATACCGGGTGCTGCTACGGCGAGTGTGGGGCAAGGTGACCGCAGGGCATGTGACGGTCGACATCTTCACGCACTATGGCTCGAAAGAACAAACGCATATTCGGCAAAATATCCCGCTGTCGGACAAAGACGCGATGCTGGTGTACAAGCTCGAAAATGGCCGAAGGACTCAGCCGATCGAGGAAGCTCAGCTAGCGAACGTCGCGAAGAATCAAGGCCAAGCGAATCGTGCTCTTCTAGCGCGGCAGTTGGAAGCGGCGAGCGATAGTTCGTCCGCCGTTCGGGATCGGGCTTTCGCTGAATGGCAACGGCAGCAGGCGCCTGCCGGGCGTTTGCCGTTTGGACGGCCGAACGCTGTTGGTTACCGGCCGGTCATTACCGCGTTTCCGGAAGGAAACCAGTTGGACGCCATGGCGATTATCTCGGCCGATCGTCGCTACGTCCGCTTTACGTTGATGGGGTCGCAGCCAGTCGCGTCCGGTGTTACCTCGGTGTCCACCTTCAACTTCGTCTCGGGTGCGACCGGTGGCGGTGGTGCGGGCGGCGCCGGTGGTGGTGCGGGCGGCGCCGGTGGTGGTGCGGGCGGCGCCGGTGGTGGAGCGGGCGGCGGTGGCTTTTTCTAACAAATCAGATGGAATCGCTGCTGAGCGGAATCAACGAGGTCGGGCAACCGGCCTCGTTCGTTTTTTGCGCCCGCTAAACTTGTGCTCATGGCCGCCGAAGAAGAAGATGCCGTGGAAAGTCCCGATGGGCGACCAAACAGCCAGGAGCAACGCAATGGGCCACTGTCAACCGCCGGCCAACTGCAGTCGTCGCCAGCTTATTCAATTGGGTGGACTGTCTCTGGCCGGTCTCAGTTTGCCACGGCTGTTGGCCGCCAACGCGCCACGGCCGTACGGCGAGCGTCAACCGAGCCGTGCCAAGTCGTGTATTTTCATCGTCCAGTACGGCGGGGCTCCGCATCACGACACGCTGGACCCCAAGCCGGACGCCCCGCGGGAAATTCGCGGGCTGTATCAGCCGATCGCGACGAGCGTGCCCGGCGTCCACGTCAGCGAGATGCTGCCGCGATTGGCCACGCTGGCGGATCGCTACTGCCTTGTCCGTGGGATGACGCATGGCAACGGCGGCCACATGGACGGGATGCATGTTTGCCTCAGCGGCCAGTCGAATGGTTCCAATCAGGATGAATCGCCGTATTTTGGCTCGATGCTGTCCAAGCTTTTGCCGTCGAAAAGCAACGTGCCGTCGTACGTTTGGGTGCAAAACTTGGCCGGCGATGTTGGTTTGCGTTACGAAGGGGGTGGACGACTGGGCGCGTTGTATGCGCCGTTGCGGGTCGGCAAGGATTTGGAAAATCCATCGACGCCGGGCTTTCGTTTCTCGGGATTTGATCCGGCCCCGGAACTTGATGGCGGCCGCATTTCAGAGCGTCTACGGTTGCTCGATCAGTTCACCTCCGCGTCGGGACGATCGCCGGCGCGGCATCCGGGCGACGCGATCCGTGGATTTCAATCCCAGGCTTTGGAACTGATTACAGGGGCGGCGGCTCGCCAAGCTTTCGAACTGTCACGGGAACCCGAGGCGGTCCGCGACCGCTATGGTCGGCATCCGCTGGGGCAAAATCTGCTGCTCGCGCGGCGGTTGATCGAGGCCGGGGTGCGCATGGTGAATGTCACCGCGTGGTGTGGCGTTCCGGCCGGCGAGGCGTTCCGCAATGTGCAAACTTGGGACATGCACGCCGTGTTGTATCAGGGTAGCGACAACATTTATGGAAATTCCGCCTACGGATTGAACTTCGTGTTGCCGCGACTGGACGAAGGCGTCTCGACACTGTTGGAGGATTTGGGGGAACGCGGTCTGCTCGACGATACGCTGGTGGTCATGGTCGGCGAGTTTGGCCGCACGCCCCGATTCGAGAACACCGACAAGGGACGCGGGCATTGGCCGAACGCCTACACGGCGCTGCTGGCCGGCGCCGGCATTCGCGGCGGCATGGTACACGGGGCCTCCGACAAGGAAGGGGCGTTCGTAAAAGAGGGCCCCGTCACGCCGGAAAACTTCGGCGCCACGCTGTACCACGCGCTCGGCGCTCCAACACGTTTTCCTGAGGATCTATCGCGGCGTGTGAGTGCGGGCGAACCGGTGCTCAGCCTCTTCGGCTAAGGCCCGCGACTGCCATGGTTCCGTCGAGCCGAAATGTTTCTCCGCCCGCCACGCCGCTCTTGCGGTTCGCCAGCGGCACGTTGTTGTTGGAGGGGCTGAGTCGAGATGAATTGACGACCTATTTTCCGATGGTCCCGTGGATTTGGGACGCTCGCGTATCGGCTTGGCGCTGCGATGCGTTCCACTACCCGGAAATCCGCCGCCATTGGCGGTTGCAATCGGCTAACGCCCAGGCTTGGACCAATACGGCTGACGCCGCTCCGCCGCTCCGCGACGAAGTTCGCGGCTGGACCCGCGTCGTTTGGCCGCGGCTAGCGATGCGGCCGTTGCGTCCCGAGCAACAGGCGGCGGTGATCGCCTGGAACAAGACCCGCCGTGGCTGCGTTGTGATGCCAACCGGCACGGGCAAAACGGAAGTCGCGCTCGCGCTAATGGCGCAGGAATCGGTCAGCACGCTCGTCGTCGCTCCCGTCCGCGACCTGATGTACCAGTGGCATCGCCGCATCGAACAATCGCTCGGCTACGACGCGGGCGTCATCGGCGACAGTTTGTTTCGCGTGAAGCCGGTCAGCGTCACGACGTATGAAAGCGCCTGCATCCACATGGAACGGTTGGGCGACCAGTTTGGCTTTATCGTGTTCGACGAATGCCATCACCTGCCCGGAGCCGTCCGACGCGACGCGGCGCGGATGAGCGCCGCCACACGGCGACTCGGACTGACCGCCACCCCGCACCGCGCCGACGGCCGGCATGTCGACCTCGGTTTATTGATCGGCCCGATCGCTTACGAATTGCCCCTGTCCGCCGTTCGTGGGCAAACGCTGGCCGATTACGAAATCATCCGCATCCCGATCCATCTCACTCCGACCGAACAAGCCCGCTACGACCGACTCTCGCGGACCGTTCGCGACTACATGCTCGAACGGCGCAAAGAGCAACCCGGATTCCGTTGGGAGGATCTGTGCGCCGATTCCGGTCGAACTCCCGAGTCGCGCGCGGCGCTCCGCGCCTACCTCGCCAAGAAAGCGATCGAGGAACGCGCCGAGGAAAAGCTTCGCGTCATCGAAGACCTCTTCCGCCTCCACGCCAGCGAACCGTGCTTGATTTTCGCCGGCTCGAACGCGATGGCCCGGGACGTTTCTGTGCGATTCCTCATCCCATGCCTTCTCAACCACTGCCGAAAAAAAGAACGGAGCGAAATCCTCCGTGGGCTCGAACGCGGCGATTACCGAGGGCTGGTCGCCAACCAAGTGCTCGACGAAGGCGTCGATCTGCCCGCGGTGAAAGTGGCGATCGTCATCGGCGGGTCGTCTTCCACCCGGCAAGCTCAACAGCGTTTGGGACGCGTCCTGCGCCGTAGCGGCGGATTGCGAGCCGTCCTGTACGAGGTGGTCTGCGTCGACACCACCGAGGAAGCGCGTTCGCGCCGCCGCCGTGGCACCGCCGCCTTCGCGGGCACGAAAAACCGCCGTCCCACAACCACCCCCGGACAAACAACCTTTCAACGCGCACTCGAACGACTCGAAGACCGGCTCGGTCCGCCTCCTCCGCCTTCAGTGCCGCCAGCGCCTTCAGTGCCGCCAGCGCCTTCAGCCGCCACGCCCGACGCGGCCAGCGGGGATGACGAGCGATGTTGACGCGCGAGCAGGCGATCGCCGATTACGACTTCGCCACGGCGCGGGTGTTTCCGGATCGCCTGACCCGCAACGCGCACCGCCAGTACGTCGATTACGCCGAGCGAATGT
>JBJTOW010000129.1:0-4039 GCA_046074805.1 Planctomycetota bacterium
CTACGCGTTGACGGGCGACGCCCGACTCCGACCGGCGCTCGACGCCGCTGTCGGCTACACCATTCGCGCTCAAGATCCCCATGGCGGCGGTTGGCGGTATCGCCCGGGCGACGCTGGTGACACAAGCCAATTCGGCTGGCAGCTCATGTCGCTCAAAAGCGCGCAGCTCGCCGGGCTCTCCGTTCCACCCAACGTTTGGGAACGCGCACGGAAGTTTTTGCGCACGGTAAGTTCCGGTTCCGACGCGGGATTGGCGAGCTATCGTCCGGGGGAACGTCCGAGTCGAACGATGACGTCCGAAGCGCTGTTCTGCCGTATTCTGCTCGACGACAGCCAGCCCGCCCAAGCCCGCGAGGCGCTCCGTTTCGTTTCCCAGGAACCTCCCGGCGTCGGCCCGGATAACCACTACTATTGGTATTACGGCACGCTGGCCCAATTCCAAACGCAAAGCGACACCTGGCGAAATTGGAACGAGGCGCTGCAACGGCAGTTGCTCGCCCGCCAGCAAACCGTCGGTCCGCTACGTGGTAGCTGGGATCCAGACACGGTCTGGGGCACGCATGGTGGCCGCGTCTTCAGCACGGCGCTCTCCGCGCTGTCGCTGGAGGTCTATTACCGCTACTTGCCTCTCTACCAAACCGCCCGATTGGAAGGACGTTAGCGTCCCGCTCGCGGAGATAACGCCCACTGCTGCGTCGTTCGATCCGCTGACGGCGTCGCGCCAATCATCAGGCTCCAGCGTTAAACGCCGCGGATTGAGATTGGCACTTTCTGAGCGCCGGCTGTCGAGGAATTCGCCTTGCGCGGCCAAGACGAACCCACGTGTCTCATCCCTTGTGCGGCTCTAAATCGTTTTTTCAGAGCTACTTGTGGCCTATGGGAGGTGTGACCGAAGGCGTCTTCGCGTTTGGCGCGGAAAATGCCTTGTTGCATTGGCGAACTACGAGTTGGGGAAGGCACTCGACAAAGCCAACGTCCCGCTTTCTCGCGAGGCCCGTGTTGCGACGGACTAGGTCGTCGGTCGTTCCCCAAAAGGTTCAGAGTTGACAAAGCACCATGGATCTAGGGAAACGATTGAGCCCTGGCGAGCTGGAAACGCCGCTTGGCGTCACATGCCTCTCTGCCGATTCCGCGTCCCTCTTGCCCGACAGGACCGCCTCGAACGTGTCGTCACAGCAACATTCTCCCGAGACAACAGCGCTTCGACGTCCACGGGCCAACGGCTTCACGCTCGTTGAGCTTTTGGTCGTCATCGCGATTATCGGCATCTTGGTCGCGCTGCTGTTGCCCGCTGTTCAAGCGGCGCGTGAGGCGACTCGGCGGATGTCCTGCACGAACAATCTCAAGCAGATCGCGCTCGCCATGCACAATCATGAGAGCACGTACCAGATGATGCCCTATTCCAAGCGGGACACTTTGCCGCAACGCAGTTGGGCCCCGGATACGCTTCCGTACCTCGAGCAATCGAACATGGTCAGCGGGGCGTCGTACGACCTGAATGAAAACTGGTGGCGCAGCACAACGTATTCCGGCGTTCCCATACCGAACGCCACGACGGTCCAACTACATCTGGCCGTGTTCAATTGCCCCTCGACGCCGAATCAACGCCGGATGCAATCCAAGGCCGAGACGCCACCCGAGCAGAACAAAGTGGGAGCATGCGGAGACTACTTTGTCACGGAAGGCGTCAGTCCTGCGATTAACGCGGAACTGATCGCGGCGGATCAGTTTCCGACAGGCTCCGACTTACAAGGGGCGCTGCGCAAGTTCCCCAATGCGAACACATTCGCCATGATCACCGATGGCACGTCGCAAACGATCCTGTTGGGAGAATGCGCTGGCCGCGAGGATGTTTACCGGGGACGGAAACGAACGCCCGCCGTCGCCGATAAGACCCAAGCCGGTTGCGCTCGTGCGCGGGGTGGAGCTTGGGCCTCCAACGATAACCCGTATGAAATCGGCATGCGGGTCGAGTGGTGTACCGGGTCGGCGATCCCGGGAACGATGAAAATCAATAGCTCGAATGAGCACAGTTTTCTGTTCTACAGTTTCCATCCGGGCGGCGCGAATTTCGCCTTCGCTGACGGCTCCGTGCGGCTCTTGAGCGAGACAATCCGCTTGCGGGTGCTGGCGAATCTAGTTACCCGAGCCGGCGCTGAAACCGAGACGCAAACCAATTGAGCGTCCAAACCAATTGAGCGTCGTTCGGCGTGCCGAGCCGGTTCGACGGATCAGCCAAAGCGAGTCGCCAGATCGCGGAGGTAGTCGAGGGCTTCGTCCAGTTCCGGCGCGGTCGCGCCGGGCTGACGGCCGGCCCGATCGCAGCGGGCGAGCAGCAATAGTTCGTCGTAGCTCTCGTCTTGTTCCAGCCGTTTTCGAGCCCGTGCTCCAAGCGTACCGTCGAGGATTTGCTGCGCTTCCATGTGATGTTCGATCAGCCAGCGAGTCCGGGGAGTCACGAATCCCTCGAGCGCTTCCAAACCAACTCGCACATGGTCGCGCGGGTCGATAGCCTTGCCGATGTCGTGCAGCAGCGCGGCCAGCAAAAACTCCTCGTCGTACGGTAGCTCGTTCCTGGCGTGTTCAAAAACTTGCAGGCTGTGGAAGAGAGCTTCGCCCTCTGGATGGTACCGTGGATCCTGTTTCACATCTTCGAGCGGGAGCAGCAACGATTCGAAGACTTGGAAGCGGTCCAAACTTTCCGAAGCCGCTTCCACCGCGTTTTCCAAATCCATCTGTGGATAGGCCTCGTGGAGCAACTTCTCCAATTCCGCAAGGCTGGCTTTATCGATCGCCTTTCCCGTGATCGAGCTCTTGAATCCAAACGACACGAGACTGGCCGGGTAAACCGTCAACTCGACCGGGTACCGATCCTTGATGTGGATATGCGTATAGATGCGTTCCTCGCCCTGCTTTCGCACTCGTTTTCGCTCGACGTCGTACACCATCCCCTCGCGATCGAGCGCCCCGGTTACCGCTTCAAGGCTGTCGGAAAACAGATGCAGGTCGATGTCCGAACCTTGGCGAATGTGGCCGGTAAGCACGCTGCCGATGAGCCGCGGACGGAAGTGTTCGAGGATCCGCATGAGCCTTAGGGCATCGAGTCGCATGGCGAGCAGATCCGCTGTCCGCCGCTCGCCTTCCTGAAAACGGGCTAACGCCTGCACTTCATCGCGGATCTCGGCGTTGCTCGGCAAATCGGCCGGCTTAACCCAACCGTGGCAAACGCGGCGGGCCGCCTTCATTTTCGCTTGGTAATACTCGGATTCCTGTCGGCTATACATCAGCCGCGCGGCTTCCCAGGCGATCTGTCGACGCAGTTTCGTGGTATTCATGCGGTCAGCCGCTGCCAAAGGCGGCGTATGGAATTGGCGGCGGTCGAGGGCAACACGCCACCGGCGTAAGCATGCTGGCAATAGAGGTCCGCCACCGCCAGCACTTCAGAGGCGACCATGGATTGAGCGGCGCCCAGCCGTTGAGCGAATTCCAGCGGAGTTTGGTCGGCCGCCCGCGGACAGCCCCGTTCGCGTCCCCATGCCTCCACCGCCGCGAAACTATACGCAACCAACTCGCCTAAGGAAACACGCTGAGCCATTCCCGAGGCGAATGGATCGGAAAAATCCGCGAACCGAACTTCGAGCGGCAACGCTGGTCGGGTGACTTCCGCTCGCGACTCGTGAACGCGACCGCTCCGCCATCTCGCCCAAAAGGCCTCCCATTCGCGGCAGAGCTGACGCCACGCGTCCACAAGTTCCGCTCGCGAACGCCACGCAAACCAAGCCAATAGCACCAAAGTGCCAGCGAAAAACGCCAACCGAAACAATCCGCCGACGAACGTTCCAAGCCCTCTGAAATCGAGCGTGTCATTCGCGTCGGTAGAGTTTCCCATCGGCTCTGGCGAAGACTTCGCTGCCTCGGATTGTCCCACGCCAGCCTGTCCCGCTCCAGCCTGTCCTGCTCCAGCCTGTCCCGCTCCAGCCTGTCCCGCTCCAGCCTGTCCCGCTCCAGCCTGTCCCGCTCCAGCCTGTCCTGCTTCAGC
>JBJTOW010000130.1:0-5293 GCA_046074805.1 Planctomycetota bacterium
CAAAATGCGAAGTAGACTTTTGCCCGAGACGAAAACCAATCTCGAATGAGGCGAGAACTACTCCAGCCTGACTCTCGAATGCCGACTCAAAACGGTGAAAAAAAGCTGGGTACTTCGGCGATTTCGGCAGCGAGATCGAAAAAATGGTCACTCAGAAGGCGCTGGCTGCGGGATCTCCTTCGCATCCACTTTCAAAACTTCTTCCGTTAGCATTCCCGAGTTTCCCTTAGTTGCGACGCCGCAGCGTTGGCGCCGGACGCAATCGTCGCAATCGCATCGCCCAGGCGGACCGAGGAGTGGTTCGTTGATCAAAGGCTGGCGCCGAATCCGTGCCTGTTCCATCGAGGGCTGCTGCATGCCGAATGTCAGGCGGACCGGAAGCTTAAGCGGTATTTCGGTCGGACGCAGGGGTTGTCGGAGCGGTTGTTCCTCGAGTCGCGTGAGCGCTTCGGGGCCGCCACACTTTTTCTCCGCTTCGCACGGTTTCTCTCGACAGTGGGAACACAGTCGACGCAGCAGGCCTGGTCGACAGCCACACGGTTGATCACAGCATTCGCAGGGAGGTTTACCTCGAAGCGGTTCGGGGGGGGATGGTGGCTGTTTTTCGCGGTTCTTGAGCAACTCCTGGAGTTCCTCGACATCCACTTCCAGCTCGCCGATCTCCATTCCCTGTTGAAGGTTGAAGGCGACTTTCGATTCGACCGTTTCCTTTATGTTGCTCCGCAATCGCTCCTTCAGCGCCTCTTGATTTGCGTGGCAGAACTCCGCTTCTAGCTGCTGGCGCTCAGCGTTCAACTTCGCCTCCTCCAGGACGCGATCGGACTCGATACGCCGAGTCTCCTCGCGTTGATCCGCTAGCTTATCGCGGGTGTCATGGCGAATGCGTGCGAGATCGTGCGCGTGTTCGACCCTGTTGGCGACGCCGCCAGTAACGTTGCTAAGCATCTGAAGTGGCGCGGTACAGCCAGATAATACCAGAATCGCAGGTGTGGCGTACCAAAGTGAACATCGCCCGTGGCGCTTTAAGAATGCTGCTTTTATGATCATGGCAAGCCTGGAAGAACTGAGGGCCTTGTTAGTCATTCTGGGCGAAAATTGCGGGACATCGAACAGACGTGATGGAAAGACCCGTTAGGCCAGCCGCTGCCTGCATCCGCTGGCCGAACTACGGCTCATTCACGCTTGCCGCCAAAGAACGATTTCATACGATCGGAGATCGACGGTTTCGGCTCGGAGCCGGTTGGAACGGCGATTTCCACAGTGGCGTTCTCGTTGACGTCGTTATCGCCTTCGTCGGACAAGGCGGCGGCGCTCCGCGGCGACGAATTGCCTTGGCTGGCCGCCTTCGACTTTCCGTTCGTCACGGAACCACTGCGCGACGGCGTGTTGCCCCGGGTAGCCGCCACCCCACCGCGGCTCGGCGCGATGGTCCGTGCCCCAGCGGGTTGTTTCGCAGGCGCGGCCGCCGACTCGCCAACGACGCGATCGGAAACCACCCGCTCCTCGACAAGCTGTTCGCCCGGCGCGAGTCCCAGTTGAGCCGCTCGCCGTTCGCTCGCGCGGCTCGACACCGGCGCCGCGACCTCCGACTCGCGCTGTGGCGACACCCCTTCCCGCCCTGGCGCGGATCGCGCACCTGCGGCGGGATTAGCGAGCGTCGATGTTCCGGTGGCACTCGATGACGGGGCATTCGCGGCCGTAGTGTTCGCGGGCGTCTCGCCTCGCCAGAAGAGCCAGCCGCGTTTGGTCGGCGCTGGTTGGTTAATCGCTGCTTGAGGGTGGGATGACCGCGAAGTACTTCCGCGAGTCGCAGCCGTCGATCGCGGCGGTGTTGAGCCTTGAGCGGACTCGACGACGCGGTTCGCGGCCGCGGATCGCGACGCGGCGGATCTTACCGCGGATTGCGGCATGTATTGGTTCGCCGCAGGAGGTGCGGCTTGGCTTCCATTGCGGGTGGTGACAGGCCTTTCCGCTGGCTGGGCGGGAAGCTCACGGCTGTTTGTCACCCGACGCGGCGGGGTATAGCCGAGCGGCGCAGTGGCGGCTGGAACACTTTCATCGTCGCGGAAAGTGACGCGGGAAGCGCGATTGCTTGGCAAGCGACGGAACAACCGGGCCGACTGAGCTGCCGGAGCCGCAGGAGTGTCCTGGTCCCCAGAGACCGGTTGCACGTCGTCGTCGACGTTGATGACTTCGGCCAACGTTTCTTCCTCGACCTTCGCTGGCGGCGCGACGGCTGCGTCAGTTTCAACCGGTGCGGATGCGGCGGGCGATTCGGCCAGCTCCGCCATCGCTGGCGATTCGGCCGCTCCCGCCAACCCTTCGGACGACGGAGCCCGCGCCGGGATCCGCACGCCCACTCCAATCGGTCGAATGGCCGAGCGTTTCAATGGATCGGCAATGGGGATCACGGTGGCCGTCGGCGCTTCCGGCGGTGAGGCCGACAACGCGACCGGCGATGTGGAAGGCGGATTCGCCACCGCGACCGCCTCGCTCGACTCGGCCGCCGCGACTTCAGCAGCCGGAACCGACGCAATCCGAGTTTCAGCGGGCGGAGTTATGGCGGCCTGTTTCTCCGCAGACGATTTCTCGCCGGCTGGTGTCTTGCTGTCCGGTATTTCGCCGACTGGTGCTTCGGTGTCAGGTGTCTTACCGGAAGGTGCTTCGACGACCGGCGTCTCGGCTGGCGAAGTCTCGGTGGCTACCGTGGTTTGGGTTGGCAACTCGACGGTCGGAACGGGCTTGCGGGGTGGCTGCGTGACAGGCGAAGACGGTGGAGCGGCGGACTGGTCTTGCGAGTTGGTGTCGGCTGGCGGGTCATCGCCCACCGCCGCTAAGCTGGGTTTGGCCTGTGGCGCGTTCGCCGCCGGGCCATTGACCGGGGTTTGGGTCTCTTTCGACTCCGTTTCGGCCTTCGCTTTCGCGGTTGCTTCCGCCGGCTGTTTGCTGTCCGTGGAAGGTTTGTTTCGCCCGAACGGGTTCCGTAACCAACGGGAGAAGCCGGTAGGGCTATCTTCAGCGCCGAGGACGAAACCGCCCGAGGGGGCTAAACTGGCTGCGAGAAAAAGACTTAGAATGGTCCGTCGCATCGCCTGGATCCTTCCGAAAAACGGCCACGCGCCGCTGGATGGGGATCCGTTCGACGGCGCAAACCTTGCCGTTTGTAGTGATCGTAGCGGCGCGTTGGGAATCTTGAGACGGAATCGCGCGTTCTTTACTGAATTCGTCGACCTTGCGACCTGTCCCGTTGCCGCTTTGGAAGAACCAACTGCGGCGCAGGGCAATGCAAGAGGCTGAACGAGCTATGGCGTCGCGATATCCAGCAGAGCGAGATCTGGGGCGAGCCGCTTCAGTTCTTCGCCCAACAGCCGCTGAACGCCGCGGATTGTCGAGCGTTTCAAAGCGCGACGGAGGATGGATTGCGCATCCGCAACCGTCACGTGATTCGCTAGTTCCTTGATGGAAGGAATGAACGCGGGACTCATGCTGAAACTTCGCAGCCCCATGCCCAGCAGCAACACGAACGCCCGCGGCTGACCAGCCATTTCGCCACATACGGTGAGCGGCTTATTGCGGGCGCGGCAGGCCTTGATCACGTGGTTCAAAAGCCGCAGAACGGGCGGCGCCAGCGGCTGGCAAAGGTGGCTCACCTTCGGATTATCCCGGTCAGCCGCCATCAGGTACTGCACCAAGTCGTTCGATCCCACCGACACGAAGTCCGAGTGCCGCAACATCGCCTCGATCGAAATCGCGGCCGCCGGCACTTCCAACATCATCCCGATCGGCACGGTCGCGTACGGCTTGCCAGCCTCGTGCAGTTGAGCCGCCGCTTGATGGACCATCCGACGAACCCGCCGCATTTCCTCGACGGTGGTGATCATCGGAAACATCAGCCGCACCGCTCCGCCCCGCGACTGGGCATGATGGGCGGCGCGGAGCACGGCGCGGAGCTGCGTTGTGAAAAACTGCGGGTGTTCAAACGAAAGCCGGATGCTGCGCCAACCCAAGAACGGATTCGCCTCCTGGTGCGTATGGCCCAAGTAGGGAACCGTTTTGTCGCCGCCGATGTCGAGCGTGCGGATCGTGACTTGATGCCCCGGACTGGCATCGATGATGTCGCGATAAACGGCGACTTGCTCCTCTTCGTCCGGCACGCTGGAATGGGTCAAATACAGGTATTCGGTGCGAAACAGACCGATCCCGGTCGCCCCCATCGCGCAGGCTGCCCGAGCGTCGGCGACGCTGTTGATATTCGCCAGAAGCTCCAACCGCTCGCCATCCGCGCTCACCGCCGGATGTTCGCGGTTCGCCGCCAATTGGTCTTTCAAATGGAAGAATTCTCGCTCCAGTTTGCGAAACGCCGACGCCGTCTCCGGTGGCGGATTGACGAGCACGTGTCCCTCGCGGCCATCGACCACCACGGTGTCGCCCGTCTTGATCTGCCGCAGCACGCCTTCCACCCCGCAGACCGCGGGAATCCCGCGACTGCGCGCGACAATCGCCGCATGGCTTGTTTGGCTGCCGGCCTGAGTGACAATCCCCCGCACGTCGATGTCCCCAAGCGCGACCGCCTGCGACGGTAGCAGTTCGTCGGCCACCACAATCAGACTGCCGGTGAGCGGATTGAGTTGCGGTTTGAGGACATCGGTCAGGTGAGCGCTCACACGCGTGACCACCTCGCGGATATCGCTAATCCGTTCCTTCAAATAATCGTCGCCGGTACGCGAGAGCAGCGCTGAATATTCATCAAGCAACCTCACGAGCGCGGCGGCCGCCTTAAGCCGATCCTCGACAATCCAATGCCGGATTTTTCGGCTGAAGACGGGATCGCGGAGGATCGTCTCGTGGACGGCGAAAATCCGCGCAGCGTTGTCGCCGATTTGACTGGCGACCTTGATCGCCATGGCGCGCAGTTCATCCCCGGCCTTCTCGCGCGCTTCCTCGAACAAAGCGAGTTCCGACGCGACGTCGGCTTCCTCCAGACGTTGAGTGTCCGGATTGACGAAAATCTCGTGGATGCAGTAAGCCGTGCCGACGGCCACTCCCGGCGAGACGGCGACTCCTTTACGCATGGCCAAGAATCTACCAGGGGACTGGGACGATGACAAACGGGACGTGTGGCGACGCGACCCCTCCGCCGAGTGTATCGACCAGCGGAGTGTAGCGCTGTCAGCACCGGGTGAACGCGCCGCAGCTCTCGAAATGACAGCAACTCTTGTGCCGCGAGTTAAGGAGGCTTCCAGCTCCCGCCACGGACCGGGCGGCTTGCGCCGCTCCGCTTGTAAGCTTCGGC
>JBJTOW010000131.1:0-3238 GCA_046074805.1 Planctomycetota bacterium
CCGCCGCTGAGGCCGCCACCGTAGAACGCGTTGTACTGCTGCGTGTAGGGAATGATCGCCCAGCGCTCCGAGATGCCATCCACGGCCAAGGCGCTGTCGCGGCCTTGAAAGACAACGATCGACAGGGTGTACGTGTCTGGAGCGGCGCCCGTGGGCGGAGCCCATTTATCGACTCGCGGCGACAGCGTGGCCATCCAGGAGAACTCGCCATCCGTCTGCCGCTTGTCCGGGTTCGTCGGATTCTGACTGAAAAAGATCTGCTGGGCAGGCAAGAGCGGGTCGGCGGGCGTTTCAATCAACAGGTCGTCGCCGCCCATGAAAATTTCATTCGCCGCCGACAGATCCAACAGCGTGCTATTCGGCAGCTTGGATGACCATCGCCGCACAGAGATCCGCCGCATCGTGGGCATGTTGGCGGCGACACTGTACGGAAAGAATCGACGAGGATCGCCCGCCGCCATGTTAAGTTGATTGTTGACGGCGACGAAACGTGGATCGATGCAAAACGCCACCGCGCGGCTGTTCGGTTTTCCCACCGCCGTAAAATCGGGACTAATCCAGTTTTCCGGCCGCCCCATTTCCCGTAAATGGAACTCGCGGACCGCGTTGAGTCCCACTCGAGCCGCTCGATCGTAGCTCGATCCATCCTTGGCCGCCTTGCCCGCGATCGGCACCAAGATGGCGATTCCCAACATTCCGATCATGACCACGCCGATCGCGAACATGACCTCCATCAGGGTCAAGCCACGGCGGCGATGCATCACAGTCGCAGATTTCGCCAGAGCTGACGGGCAGGCCAGAGCTGACGGGCAGGCCACATCGCTGCGCAGGCCGTCATGGGAGGTTGAGTGGTCGTGGTTCATCACCCGCCTCCCTTGCTCTGCGCGGTCCGCGCGAACTGTCGGCACACGTCGAGCGAATAGGCGCTCGGGTCGTAAAACACTTCGGCCGTCGTGACGCTTGAATTCACCGGCCCGACCGATATCCACAGATGGCTCGGCGACTGCAAATTCAAATCAGCCGACTTTGGATTAGGTGTGGTGTTCAGCGTGCCCGCTTGCAACGGCTGGATTGTCTCCGGCGAAGCGACCAGGAAATGCACGGTGCTCGTCGGTTGGAAGAACGCTCCGTTGCCCGGATAAATCCGCTCGACTTGCCCACCGGGCGTGAAGAGCACCATCACTGGTCCGGTCATCGGAAGTTGGTTTACCCCGGTGGACCACGCATCGAACTCGGCGCCGCCCGCGCCCATTCCGGACCAAGCTAAGTCAATCGCCACGCCCACCGGCAGTTCGATCGGCTGGGCCTGCGTTCGTTTTGGAGACAAGTAGATCTGGAACGGCAAGCCAACCGGGAAGTCGGAGGCGTCCAAGGGAGGCGTGTTCGACGTGTTGACGGGGACACCTTCTTCGTAGATGTCATCGACGAACCCGTTCATGTCATCGTCCACGCCCGTCACACCCCAGCCACGGGTCGTAAAATCATAGGTGCCGGTCATGGTGTTGTAATCGTAAGGCAACCAACAACCGGGAATGGAGACGGCTTTTTGCAGGATAAACTTATCCGTCGCCGAAGCGCCATTACCCACCTGATGCCGACGAACCGTGTACACCTCACCCTTGTAGTTGAAGCGGATCAAAAACGTATCGTTCGCCGCGACCAGTGCCCGCGATGCGAGCATTGTGGCGCACTTTGTGTCAAAGACCACTTCGTACTGGGTCGCATAACCGCTAAGGCTGGGATTCCGCCGCACGTAGCACCGCGCGTCATACAGGTCGCCGCTATAAGGCTGTGGCACTTCGACCAGATACATCGTGATGCACTGGTTCAACGATCCCGCGGTGCGTTCGAACATCACGCCCACCTGCCGATTACGCTCGGCCGCTAGCGACTTCGCAAGCGCGAAGTAGGCGTTGAGCGCTCGAGCGGACTCGCGGAGCTTCTTTTCGCCGAAGTTGTAGTTCACAAGCGGGAGCGCGACCGATACGACCATCACCATGATGACGATGACCATCAGCAGTTCGATGAGCGTCAGACCGCGTGGCCGACTTGAAGAGCACCGCCCAATCGCCGTCGGTCGAGCATGTCGCGAGCTTTTTGGATGGATCACGTTATTCGACCTCCACCCAATGATTGTGGAAATTGTCGGCCGCCCCGGCCCCGCCATTGATCAAGCTCCCGACCGGTTCGGTTCCCGCGACATACGGAAACATGAACGCGTAGGGATCGTTGGGAACCGGCGTTGTGGCTGGGTAAACCACCGTGCCCGTATTGACCTCATATAAACCATCAGGGCCCGCGCTGAAGATCAACGGGTAAAGGGCGAATGGACTGTATCCTGGCGGAGTTGTCAGTCCCGTCCACCGAGGATCGACTCGTGCCGGGTCAAACGGATCGTTGGGGTCGGATAGCGGCGCGGTAACGATTCCGTACGGCTGTCGGTCCGAGTAAAAGCCGGGAGCCCAGCGAAGGAACGCGATCGGCTTGCCCCAGCCATCCAGGACTTCCAGCATTCCGTCGCCGTCCGTGTCGCCGGTCTCGGATGGAGCAAGAGAATCCGACGCGGCGCTCGAACCGTCCTCGTTGAGGGCCGTCAGGATAAGGAACAGACACTCGGAACCTTCGTGCGCTGTTGACCACCGCGAATAGTTCGGTTTGCTGGGGTTGCTCGGGTCCGGCCCCAACAGAATGAAGCATTTGCGACGGTATCCTCGGGCGAGCGTCGGCAGCGAGACACCCGAGACTGGATCGGTCGACACATCGGTCACTCGATCAGGCAGTTCCAGCCGCATCAGTTCGCGAATGGCATAGAGTCGAGTGCGATTGAGCATACCGGGATTGTTAAGGTTCGGAGTCACGGCGACGCGTACCTGCCGTGTGCGGAACGTCTCCCAGCGGTCCATGATGAACCGATCGATCCGCGCGATCTGCGTTTTGGTTCGATCGCCTTTCGCCTCATCTAAAAGGCCATACATGGCGAACAGCACCGCGCTGGCCAGCATGCCGATGATCACGACGACCACCATCAGTTCCACGAGCGTGAAGGCGGCGCGACGCGGCAGTGGAGCGGGAAGCCGCACGGTGGCGGGAGCCTCCGGCTCCCGAGTCTGCTTAGTGCAACTGGCAAAGACGCTGGAGCTGGAAGCTCCAGCAACGACATGCCCTGGAGCTGGAAGCTCCAGCAACCTGAGCCTCCCCTGCGAGTTGGCGAGTTGTGACGAAGCGGGCCGGATCATGG
>JBJTOW010000132.1:0-2780 GCA_046074805.1 Planctomycetota bacterium
TTCCCGCCATATTCGGGCCAGTGATCAGCAGGATCGAACCAGGGGTGGCGACCGTGTCGTTGGGGACAAAGGTGCCGGCCGGCTCGAGGATGTCGAGCACCGGATGGCGGCCTTCGACAATGTTCAGGCCCGGTTCGTCGATCAAGGCGGGCCGCGTGTAGCTACGTTCGCGGGCCAGCGTAGCGAGTCCGGCGAGCACATCGAGTTCGGCGATGGCGGTCGCCACCGATTGAAGGCGATGGGCCGAATCGGCCACGCGGTCGCGAAGCGTCTGGAACAGCGACAGTTCCAACTCGATCGCCTGTTGATCGGCGTTCAACACCCGATCTTCGTATTCTTTCAATTCTGGCGTAATGTAACGCTCGGCGTTGGCGATCGTTTGTTTTCGAATATAACGCGCGGGGACTTTATCTTTATGCGTATTGGTGATTTCGATGAAATAGCCGAATACTTTGTTGTAGCCCACTTTTAACGTGGGTATCCCCGACGCCTGCGCCTCTTGGGCTTGATACTGCGCGATCCATTGTTTGCCGCCCGAGGCCAATTCCCGCAATTGGTCCAGTTCCGCGGAATATCCGGCCCGAATGAAGCCGCCTTCGCGCGCGGAGAGCGGACAATCATCCTGCAGTCCACGGGCTAGCTCGTCGCGCAGTTCGGGGCATTCGTCCAGACGCGTTCGCAGCTCTTCCAGCAACGCGGCGGGGCGGCCGGCGAGCGGGTCTTTCAGGCGGGGAAGGCTCGCCAGCGTGCGGCCGACAAACGATAGATCGCGTGGGCTGGCGCGGCCTGTCACGACGCGGGCCAATAACCGTTCCAGGTCATAGACGCCGCGGAGATGGTCGCGCAGCGTGTCCCTCAGCGGGGCCGCATCCCGAAGGTCCGCGACCACATCGAGTCGCGCGTCGATCCGTTCGCGGTTGGTCAACGGCGCGGCGAGCCAATCGGCCAGCAGTCGCGATCCCATCGGTGTGGTCGACCGATCCATCACGGCGAGCAGCGAACCATCACGTTTGCCGTCGCGCATCGTGCGGGAGATTTCCAAGCTGCGCCGCGATGCTTCGTCGATCTCCAACGTTTGGCCCGCTTTGTACGGGATGAGCCGGTCCAGGTGGTCAAGCGATACGCGTTGGGTCTCTTTGAGATATTCCAACGCCGCTCCGGCGGCCCGCACGGCCAGCGAGTCGTCCTCGGTGAACCCGAACCCCTCGAGGGTTTGCGTGCGAAAATGGCGAGTCAGGGCGGCCACGGCGTTTTCATGGCCAAAGGCCCAGTCGGGCCGCGCCGAGACCATCAAATCGCGGGACCGCGGAAAGCCGCTCGACGCGCTTTCGGCGATCAAACATTCGGCGGGTCGGATTCGGGCCAGTTGGTCGGCGAGCTGCCAGCGGGGAAACTCGGCGGCGTAAAACCGGCCAGTCGACAATTCGGCCCAGGCGATACCGACGCGGTCGGCGGTCGTGATGGCTCGTCCGCCATCTTTCGCTCCGCGCCCGCCATCGCACACAGCGGCCAGATAATTGCTTTCGCGCGGGTCGAGCAACGCATCGTCGGTCAGCGTGCCCGCCGTCACGACTCGAGTGACTTCGCGGCGGACCAAGCCTGTCGCCTTCTTGGGGTCTTCCACCTGTTCGCAAACCGCCGCTCGATGGCCAGCGCGGATCAATTTCGCGAGGTAGCCGTCGAGTTGATGGTACGGAAAACCGGCCATCGGGACAGGGTTTTCGCCTTTGTCGCGGCTGGTGAGCGTCAGGCCGAGCACGCGGGCGGCCGTTTTAGCGTCTTCGAAGAACAGTTCGTAAAAATCACCCATGCGGAACAGCAGCAGCGCGTCGCCGCACGCCTGTTTCGCGTCATGGTACTGCTGCATCATCGGGGTAGTCGCCATGGCGGCGAATGCTAGCATGGCCGCGCCGGTGTGGAAAACCGGGGGCGGCACACGTGCTTCGTCAACTTGGCGTTTTCTGGTACGACGGACTTCGAGTCCTTCGCCCTACCGGTCGCTTGCTCGCTGCGGCGCAGCGACCGCATTTAGCCCTTAGAGTTCAGCCTTGGGTACAGGTAGGCCACGGCGACGGACTGGAAGACGGTCGTTCGAATGCCGACTGTGCAACTTCTAAACCCGCAAGCTGGGTAGGCAGCTGGCGAGGAATTTGCCAAGCCTCCCCGAGGCGGTGTTCGCTTCCTCATAGAGACGCCACATGTCTTTGACGCTCGACGGCCGGTTCAATAGCGCGCCGGCGATGGCGCCGAGTTTTCCGGCCACCGATTTTTGTTCCAGTAGGTTTTCGATTTCGGTTGGCAGCGGATCGTCCACGGCGTCGGTCACGACCCGCACGGCGAGGAACCGCGTCTTTGCCGCCGCGCACGCCGCCGCCACCGCCCATGTCTCCATATCACACGCGACGGCGTCGCTACGTCGCCCCAACCGCCGCTTTTCCGCCTCTTCGCGAATCACTCGGTCGACCGATACCAAGCGGCTCGTGTGCAGCGACTTCATGCGAACGAGCGTTTCCTCGGGAAACCTCAGTCCGACCGTGAACTCGGTATCGGCCGGCGGCATTCCCTTCCGCCGCCCCGCCGACGACTCGTCGGGCTGTGTCACGATCGCCTGCGGCATGATGAAATGCCCACGCCGCACCACGTCGACAAGTCCGCCGGCGAACCCCGTCGACACGACCCACGGAGGCCGATGCACCGCGATGAAATCGCTGGCCGCTTGCCAAGCAGCATCGGCCCCGACGCCTGTGATGACGACCAGCACACGCTCGCCGTCCAGAAAA
>JBJTOW010000133.1:0-9391 GCA_046074805.1 Planctomycetota bacterium
GTTCGGCGCGCGGTCCACCAGTTTGGCCACGATCGCCGGCGTGATTTACGACTACGAAACGGGTTCGCGATTCAATGTCGACGCGAACAATTACGGCATGTCGGTCGACGGCAACGGTTCGATGTACGACCGAGCCGCGGCTGAAACGGCCGTCGTTTCCGGTGTGCAAGGGTTCAACGTGGAGATCACCCGCCAATCGGGCAGCACCTTCAAGGCGACCATGGACGCGCTGTCCTTCGGCAGTGGCAAGGGCTTGATCCTGCCGACCATCGTTGCCGGTCCCTACATCACCGACTAGCCCGTTCCGCGCCGACTACAACTGTGTTCGGCGATCGGAAGTTATGCAATCTCACCGCAAAAAACGTCCGCCATTGATGTCCAGCACGGCGCCGCTTATGAAACGGGCGGCGTCACTGGCCAAAAAGGCGATAGCCTCCGCGACTTCCGCTGGAACGCCATTGCGTCCCAGCGGAGTCTCACGGACGTACTGCTGCATTCGCGCTGGATCCGTGAAACGCTGGTGGTGCGGCGTTTCGATGACGCCAGGCATCACGGCATTGACTCGCACCTGCGGTGCTAATTCCTTCGCCAGGGTGCGGGTCATTACTTGAAGGCCGCCTTTCGCGACCGCGTACGGACCGGCTCCGTTAGCTCCGCCCGTCTGCACCGACAGCGATAAATTGTTAACGATCGCTCCGTTTCCGGTTCGGCTAAGATGGGGAATCGCGCGGCGCGTCACGTAAAAGGCGCTCGAAAGGTTGGTCGAGATCGCGTCTTGCCAGATTTCGTCGGTGCATGTCTCGAGCCTCGTCCGCGCGATCGGCTCGCCCGCGTTGTTGACGAGGATGTCGAGCCGTCCGAAATGCTCGATCGCCGCATCGACGGCGGCGGCTGCCTCCGCCGACTTGGCAAGATCACCGCTCACCGTGACCGCTCGTCCACCCATCGAGTGAATTTTCGCCACCACCTCAGCGGCTTCGTGAGCGCTCGAGCGAAAGTGGACAGCTACCGCCGCGCCGGCTTGAGCCAAACGCAAGGCGGTCGCCGCGCCGATCCCCGTTCCTCCGCCCGTGACGAGCGCGACGCGGTCGGTCAGCGACAAGGCGGTCGGAAAGCCCGAAAGCCGCACTTCGTGATTAATGTCGGAGGTCATGGCGGATGTGTCGCTCGAAGTGGAGATTCTTAGTTGGACAGTTCGCAAGTTTTCGGGGAATTCGGCTTTCCACGATTCAGCTCGATTGTAGCGCGTGGCTCGGCCAAGCGGGTGCATGCCCGTAACCGACTTGAATCGCTAGAATTCGTCGAGTGCCCGGCAATGTCGAAAGCCCTGCGGCGAGCGGCCGGCCGGTCCGAATTCAGTGAACTACCGTTGGAGTTTCGTCCGTTGATCGCTCCCAACTTCCTGTTTCGATTTTCGGTGCCCTGCAAACGCGTCGCCACCGCGACCATCACCGAGGCGGATGACTTGGGCGAGTCATATCGACTGCCTTGTTTTTCGGAACTGGAAGGGCGAAAGCCGTTCGCGGAGGTGCGGATGGCTTGGCATGAAACGGGCTTGCTATTCCGTGTCACCGTCTCCGGTAAGCAACAGCCGCTCTGGTGCCGATCAAGCCGAATTGAGGATAGCGATGGCGTGCAGTTGTGGATCGACACTCGCGACACGCACAACGTGCATCGAGCCAGCCGCTTCTGCCATCGGTTCGCTCTGCTGCCCGCCGGTGGCGGCCAGCGGCTCGACAAACCATCGGTTGCTCTTTTAGCGATCAATCGAGCCCGCGAAAGTCCACGGCCTCCCGAAGGCATCGCGTTCAACTTGCGTTCGACGATCACGGGCAACGGCTATCGCCTATCCGCTGTCATCCCCGGCAACGCCTTGACCGGTTGGGACTCGCAAGAGCATCGCAAGCTCGGTTTCTTCTGGGCAGTCAGTGACCGTGAACTCGGATGGCAAACGTTTTCGCTCGGCCCCGAACTGCCGATCGCCGAAGATCCCAGCCTCTGGGGAACGCTCGAACTGGCCGACAACAATCTGCCACGGTAAACTCGCGTTGAGCACGATCCGCAGGGTGAGCTTTTTAAAATCGTACCACCACAATTCGTACGACGGACTTCCAGTCCGTCGCCGTTCCCGCAGGGTGAACTTTTTGAAGTCGCACCATCAAAATTCGTACGACGGACTTCCAGTCCGTCGCCTCCTCCTGCTGGTATCGTAGGTTGGCATCCGGGGCGTTATGCGGTCGCCGTTCCGCAGCGAGGAATCTACGGCAGACGACGGACTGGAAGTCCGTCGTACAATGGAAATGAACATTCGACAAAGCCCCAAAGACTTGCCGCCGAAAACCAACAACTTAAAACCAAGAACCGTCAACTGGCAACTGACAACTGACAACTGACAACTGACAACCTCTACCGCCCTTCCTCCCGAAAAAAACATGCCTCGACTGCTGCGAACCAGAAGCCGATTTGATCGCTTGGCGAGTGCGATTGTGTTCTTGGCGGCGACGCTCGTCGCCACCAGGATCGAAATCCGTTTGACGAACGGCGACGAAAAGCCGGTTGTTGGGCGACTGCCGACGGCGGAGCAAAGCGAGTTTTTCGAGCGAAAAGTGCGGCCGCTGTTGATCGACCGCTGTTACGACTGCCATAGCGCGGACGGCCAGGAGGGCGATCTGCGGGTAGACTCGCTCGCCGCGTTGCTCAAGGGCGGCGAGCGTGGACCGGCGATCATTCCGGGCGACCCGAAGAACAGCCTGTTGATTAGGGCGGTCGGCCACGGCGAAACGTTGCAAATGCCGCCGAAGCAAAAACTGCCGGCGGCCCGCATAGCGGAACTCGCCGAATGGGTGCGTCAAGGGGCTCCTTGGCCCGATCAACCGTTGGCGACGGCCGAGCCACAGGCGGCCGCGAAAGGGCGGTCCGCCACACCGCTCATGAACTTCACCGAGGATCAACGGTCGCATTGGGCTTTCCGGCCGATCGAGCCACGGTCAGCGCCGCAGGTGGAACGCCGCGATTGGCTACAGTCGCCGCTTGACGCTTGGGTGCTCGCGCCGCTGGAAAAAGCGGGGATCGGTCCGTCAACGCCCGCAAGCCGCGCCACACTGTTGCGGCGGCTGAGTTTCAATCTGACAGGTCTACCGCCGACACCCGAGGAGATCGCGGAGTTCAGCGGCGATGCGAATCCCGACGCGTTGTCGCGGGTCGTTGATCGGTTGCTGGCTTCGCCGCGTCATGGCGAGCGGTATGGACGCCATTGGCTCGATCTGGCTCGCTACGCCGACTCGAACGGCCTCGACGAAAACCTCGCCTACGCGAACGCGTTTCGCTACCGCGACTATGTGATCGCGGCTTTCAATCGCGACAAGCCCTATGACCGGTTCGTGCAAGAACAATTGGCCGGGGATTTGCTGCCTCCGGAAAATGCCGAGTCCGAACGCGACGCGTTGGTGGCCACCGGCTTTTTATCGTTGGGCGCGAAAATGCTGGCCGAGGACGACCCGGTCAAGATGCAAATGGACATTATTGACGAGCAGATCGATACGCTCGGCAAATGCTTCCTCGGCCTGACGCTCGGATGCGCTCGCTGTCACGACCACAAGTACGACCTGGTCGACTCTCACGATTACTACGCGTTAGCGGGGATCTTCAAGAGCACTCGCACGATGGTCAACCACAATGTCGTAGCGGTGTGGCAGGAGCGCCCGATCGCCGACAAAGAAACTATCGGACTGCGCGACAAGTTGCGTGGTGAAGCGAGCGTTAAACGCGCTGAGGCGGCGAAGATCGCCGACGCCGCCACCCGCGAGATATTGGATCGTGAACGACTTCGCGCCGCCGACTATTTGCGCGAGGCGACGGTGCGACTGCGCAGACAGGATTTGTTGGCCGCGGCCAAGCCATACGGCGATCTTTCCGACGAGCAGCGTCAGCGAATCGATGGCCTCATCCTGCGCGAGGCGGAGAACTTCGATCGCGGCAACGTGATGAAGGATACCGCGAGCTACGGTAGTGGCATCGGCGTATTGGTGAACCGGGGAGAAACGCCGAACTTCGCCGAGTACGATTTCGAGATCCCCGCCGCCGGAGCCTATCGCGTGGAATTGCGGTACGCGGCCGAAGGCAGCCGGCCCTGTCGTTTGTCGATCAACGGTCGGCTGGTTTTGCCATCCGTCGCTGGGCAGGTGACCGGCAGTTGGCAACCGGACGGCCAGCGTTGGTTCGTCGAAGGCTTGGTCGATTTGCCCGCTGGTCGTGTCACGTTGCGTCTTGAACAACCTCAATTTTTTCCGCACATCGACAAGCTACTTCTCGCGCCCGCCGCTGCTGAAGACCAGTCATTGGTGGCGGCCGCGGCTTCCATGACGCCGCTGGACGCCGATCTGCTGGAGCAGTGGACGGCCTTTTTGGACAAGCGGCGGCGGGATGAGCCATTTATCAACGAATCGCCGCTTGGTCCCTGGATCGCGTTGGCGCTGCGACGCGATCCGGCTCTTCTCAAGAGCGATAAGGCGCGCGGATGGACGAAGCTTCTCGGTGTAGAGACGTCCGCCATCTCGCCAAACCCCGGTCCCGCGACAGGCGCCATGAAAGACCACCTTGATCTCCGTGGGCTTGCGGAGCGTTACGCTCAACTTTGGCGGGAATCGGCGGAAGCCCGACGAGTTCTCGAAGGTGCCCAGGGGCCGTTCGCGGCGCCCAAAAACATCGAGCAAATTTTCAATGCCGACACGCGTAAACAGCTCGCCGCGTTGCGAGACGAGGCGGCGGCCATTGAGAAATCGATGCCCGCGATTCCCGAAGCGATGGCGGTCGCCGACGACAAACCGGCGAATCTGCGAATTCATTTCCGCGGCAGCCACCTGACGCTGGGCGACGAGGTGCCGCGGCGGTTCCTGCGAGTGGTGCCAACCCAATTGGCGCCAAGCGACGCGATTCCGCCAAGTGGTAGCGGGCGTCTGGAATTAGCGCGGTGGATGACTCGTCCCGAGCATCCGTTGACGCCGCGAGTGATCGCCAACCGAATCTGGTTGTGGCATTTCGGTCAGGCCCTCGTGCGTTCGCCAGACAACTTTGGGTTGCTCGGCGAAAAGCCCACTCACCCCGAACTGCTCGACTGGTTGGCGGCCGAATTGCCGCGACGTGACTGGAGCTTGAAGGCGCTGCATCGCGAAATCGTATTGTCGGCGGCATACGGCATGAGCGACGCGTATCGAGAAACGGCCGACTCGACCGATCCAGAAAACCGCTTACTGTGGCGAGTCCCAAGGCGCCGCCTTTCCGCCGAGGAAATCCGCGACTCGCTGCTTTCCGTTTCCGGCCGGCTTGATGGCCGGATGGGGGGATCGTATCTGCCAACGCCCAACCGGCAGTATGTCACGAGCACGGCCAACGTGAATCCGGCGATTTACGATCTAACGGCCCGTTCCGTCTACGTGCCGGTTGTTCGCAGCGCCCTGTACGAAGTCTTCCAGGCTTTTGATTTTGCCGATCCCAGTGTGCTGGCCGGCCAGCGCGATGCGACCACCGTCGCGCCGCAGGCGCTGTTCATGATGAACAGCAAATTGACAGCCGAAGCGAGCCAAAGCATTGCCGATCAATTGCTTGCCCTACCCAATGCGGATGACGCGTCGCGAGTGACTCGTCTGTTCGAGGTGGCTTACGCGCGGGCGCCACGGACCGGCGAACGGGAACGCGTTGCGTCGTTCCTCTCCCATTATGCGGAGGCTGTCGGCCAGGCGGGAAGTGAAAATGCCGACGCTTTGAGACGGCAAGCCTGGCGGGCATTGGTGCGAGCGGTGTTGGCGGCCAACGAGTTCATCTACATCGATTAACGGAAGAGGCAGGGCTTACGATGAACCATGCTTGCAGGCGGTTTTCCACGGTCCTGACGCGGCGGGCGATGTTGCGGACATCGGCGGCCGGATTTGGCGGTTTGGCGTTGGCCGGGTTGATGGCGGAAGAATCTCGTGGAGCGGCTCCGTCGAGCGGCTTGGCCCCGTCGAGCGGCGTGGCGCCGGGACGCGCTGGGACCGGCGACGCGGTGGTTCCAGCCGGTCCACTTGCGCCAAAACCCTCCCACTTTCCCGCCAAAGCGAAAAGCGTCATTTTTGTTTTCATGCACGGCGGTCCTAGCCAAGTCGACACGTTCGATTACAAGCCGCTATTGGAACGTGACGACGGCAAGCCGTTGCCGTTCGACAAGCCGCGCGTCGTGTCGTCTGCAACCGGCAATCTACTCAAGTCGCCTTGGAAGTTCCGGCAATACGGTCAGTGCGGCGCGTGGGTGAGCGATCTGTTCCCAAACGTCGCGCGTCACGTCGATGATCTGTGCATCCTCAATGGGATGTGGGGCAGCAACTCGCGGCATGGCGCGGCGTTGTTGGAATTGCACACGGGAAGCGACACGTTTGTGCGGCCGAGCATGGGGTCTTGGATCAACTATGGATTGGGGACCGAAAACCAGAATCTGCCCGGCTTCATCACGGTGTGCCCGACGCTCACCCATGGCGGCGTGAATGCCTATAGTTCGGCCTTTCTGCCCGCCGTCTACCAGGGAACGCCGATCGGCAACGCGAGTATTCCGGCCGATAAGGCGAAGATTCCGTTCATCGCCTCGACGGACAACACGCCCGCGGGACTACAGCGGCTGGAACTCGATTTGGCGAATTCGCTGAGCGCCGACCAGTTGTCGATGACCGGCCCGGATTCGGCTTTGGAAGCCCGTATCCGCTCGTTTGAACTGGCCTATCAGCTGCAAACGGCCGCACCGGAACTGCAAAGCGTGGACGGTGAAACAGCCGCAACGCAGCGCATGTATGGGCTCGATAATCCCGCCACACGGAACTTCGGCCGGCAATGCCTCATGGCTCGTCGGTTCGCGGAACGCGGCGTTCGGTTCGTGCAAATCTCCCACAGTTACAAATGGGACCAGCATGGCAATCTCCGAGCGGATCACGGGCGGAACGCTATGGAGGTTGATCAGCCGATCGCCGCATTGCTCGCCGATCTCAAGCAACGCGGTTTGCTCGACGACACGCTCGTGCTGTGGGGCGGCGAGTTCGGCCGGACGCCGGTCGCCCAGGGTGGCGATGGGCGGGATCACAACCCTCAGGGGTACACGATGTGGCTGGCGGGCGGCGGCATTCGGCCGGGCATCCGCCACGGCGCGACCGACGACTATGGCTACTACGCCGTGGAAAACAAAGTGCATCTGCATGATTTGCATGCGACGATGCTGCATCTCTTGGGACTTGATCATCGTCGCCTGACGTACCGGTTCGCGGGTCGGGATTTCCGTCTAACCGATGTCCACGGGGAGGTCGTGCGGGAGATCCTCGCCGATCCATACGCATGAATTGGCTCGCGGTCGATATCGGCGGCGCGAATCTCAAGGCGGCTGACGGACGGGGATTCGCCGTCGCCTACGCGTTCCCTCTCTGGAAACAGTTTCCCCAGTTGGTGGCCGAGCTTCGCTCGCTAATCGCCGAAGCCCCGCCGTCCGATCACTTGGCGGTCACAATGACCGGCGAGTTGGCTGACTGTTTCGAGACGCGTTCGGAAGGCGTGCGCCGCATTCTAGCGGCGGTCGCCGAAGCGGCCGGAGGTCGGCACACCCGCGTCTATTTGGTCGACGGCCGATTGGTTTCTCCCGCCGTGGCGTTGTCGCATCCGCTCCTCGCGGCCGCTTCGAATTGGCACGCGTTGGCGGCGTTCGCCGCGCGTTACGTTCAAGGTCGCCCCGCCGTTCTACTCGATATCGGTTCAACGACCTGCGATATCGTGCCGATCATCGACGGCCGTCCCGCCGCCCGTGGCACGGATGACGCGCAACGGCTTCTCGCCGGCGAACTGGTCTACACCGGCGTGGAACGCAGTCCGGTTTGCGCTGTCGTCCGCGAACTGCCGTATGGCGGTGGCGAGTGCCCGGTGGCTCAGGAATTGTTCGCCACAACGCGTGATGCTTACTTGATCCTACAGGGGCTGCCCGAAGCGCCGAACGACCACAACACGGCCGATGGACGACCCGCCACCCGCGCGGCGGCCCGCGCTCGACTTGCGCGGATGGTGTGCGCTGACACCGATACGTTCTCCGACGAAGATGCGTGGATCGCCGCCGACGCGATCGCCGCCACGCAGGCCGAACATGTCGCCCGGGCGCTCGACCGAGTCGCCCAATCAATGGCGAATCCGCCCGAGGTCTTAGTCATCAGTGGCCACGGCGACGCGCTCGTGGACCGTGTGCTGGATGCGCGAGGAACTTCCACGCCAATCGTGTCGCTGGCGGAACTCGCCGGCCCGCTCGTAGCGCGTTGCGGACCCGCCCACGCCCTCGCCACGCTCGCCCGCGAACTCTCCGCGCCATACTACTCCAGCCACTCGTAAAGACTGAGCTGACCGGAGTCGGGATACGAGCCTTTGCCGATGGTCTGAGCGAGCAAAAATCGGCGACCGTCCGGATGAACGGCCATCGCCGTGCAGGGGCCCGTCGTCGCGATCGCGACGCTTGTTTCCTGTGACACAACCAACGGCGTGGTTTGTGCCGCTGGGGAAGTTGGCGCTGAGGCTGGCACGGCCGGGGAAGGCGACGCTGCGGATTTCGAGGCTGCGGATGACGGCGACGCCGCGGGTTGCGGCGTAGGCGGCACCTTGGCGTCAGCCGCGAGTCGCCACACACGGCACTCGCCTTTGCCGATATCGCCGCCGACAACGGCGAGATAGCCGGCCGGCTGGAAGATCGCGGCGTAGTAAAAGCCTTTTAGCGGCGAAAGGAATTTGCGGAGCGGCGCGCCGGTTATAGCATCGAACTCGATGGCGCAGGCTGGTCCCGCATAATCGTTGGCGCCGCAAGCGATAACCGCTTGGCCGTCCGGTGATACAGTAAGTCCGCGAATTCCACCCCACTCGATGTCTTCCACGCGGCGATACGCGGACAACGCGGGGACTTCCACATTAAGCCGCTCGATGCTCGAGCGTTCCGAATCGGCCGGCTCACTGGACACCGCGATTTCCCAACGTTTCCATCGCGGCTTTCGCGGTTGTCGGTCCGCCGTGAACAACTGTTTGCCATCGGGATGGAAAGCCAGGGAATAAACTGGGCCAAGGTTTTGTTCCAATTTGCCAGCAACCTTGCCATCTTCTGCCTGATAAACTTTAAGGAAGCCTTTTCCATCAAGGCTGCTACCGGTAACAAAATACTTTCCATTTTTGTCAAATCCGCTGCAGTAAATCCTGCCTGGCATGGCTTCATATTCTCGAACTTTGTTTGCATCATCCCCAATAACTCGCTTGGTAACGCGGTGCATTTTGTAAAGGCGGGGCACGCCGTCCGATCCACCTATAAGAAGTTCCTCATAGGCTTTTTCGGAAGCATCCGCGCCTTCGGCACCCTTGA
>JBJTOW010000134.1:0-3222 GCA_046074805.1 Planctomycetota bacterium
TGTTCGTTTATCGACCCAGATGCCGTGCGGCGTGCTGAATTTACCTTCGCCTTTGCCGGCGCCACCGAAACACGAGATCCATTCGCCTTTCTTGTTGTAACGGTGAACGTAAAACGCGCCATAGCCGTCGACGAGCAAAAACCCGCCGTCGTCGAGAAACGCGAAGTTGGTGGGCATGAAGCGGTCACGGCCCCACTGCCCTGTGGGCTTTTTATCTTCGTCGGCCGCATACACGCCCGACTGCATTGGCGCGAACCGGCGCCAGACAGCCTCCCCCTTGAGGTCCATTTTCGCGAACGTTTTCAGATGCTGGTAAGCGCAGACATACAGAAATTCCTGTCCGTCCTCCTCGCGGATTTCGATGCCATGTCCGCCGCCTTGGAACTCGCTGCCGAACGCCCGGACGAACCGCCCCTCGGGATCGAAAACGAAAATCGATGGATGATCCTTCAAGTTCGCCCGGCCCTCGTGAATCACGTAAAGATGGCCCGCTTTGTCGACAGCGACGTTATGCGTCGTCTGCCAACTGTATTGGGCGGGCAATTGCGGCCATTCATGATGCACTCGAAATCGATGTTCGCCTTCCCCGACGATCAACTCTTTGGCTTCGGTCTTCCGCGTGGTGAGCAGCAATGGGCCGGCGGCGGCGACCACGGCGGCGCCAACGCTACCGACATGGAGGAAGCGGCGACGGGAAAGACGGGAACGACCGGCTTGGGCCATGGGTGGAACTCCAGGTAACCAAAAATTGCGGGAACTGCTCGTTCACATAACTCGACATTCTACGCCGCCGCTCGGTTCCGCGCCCATCGCTTCCATCGTCAGCGAACCGAGCTTTCGTAATCGTGAGACGAGGCGGTTCGCTGTCACGATTCGAGCTTGCCGGATAAGGCGTAGGTTGAATGGAGCGGGATGCGCTAGGGGGTTGGCGGGCGTCAGCACGATTCTTCGGGAGAGGGGAAAAATTGCCATGGTCAGTGGACGCTGGATCGGGTGGATGGCGGGATGCTTGTGCGTAGGCTTGGCGATTTGGGCCTGGGGGCAGCGCCCCTCAGGTCCTGGAGCGGGTCCTGGAGCGAACCCGGGGGCGGGTGGCGGTTCCAAGCCCAGAAAGCCGCAAATGTCCGACACGATTCGCGCGAACATCTACGCCGACAATTGGTTTTCGCTTTACGTCAACGGTGAACTGGTGGCCGTCGATTCCATTCAGTTCATTCCCCATAACGTGATCGCGGTCGACCTCTTGCCAAGCTACCCGATGACGATCGCCGTCATGGCCCGCGATAACGCCGATCCCAAAACGGGGATGGAATCCGCGAACTCGCAGATCGGCGATGGTGGATTTATCCTCAAATTCGCCGATGGAACCGTGACGAACGGCGAGTGGAAAGCGAAACGCGTTTCTTGGGGGCCGGTCGGCCGCGACACGGCGAATCCCCGCGTGGAAAGCGTGCCGATTCCCGAAAACTGGTTTGCGGTGGATTTCGACGACCGTGACTGGCCGAAGGCCAAAGAGTACTCGGAGGAGCAAGTCGGGCCCAAACAGCCAACTTCGATCACGATTTCCAAGGCGCGAAATTCATCTGGTCCGACGACGTGGAACTCGACAACACCGTTTTGTTCCGACATCGCGTCGCGACGCCGCCTGACGGCAAGGGCCGTCCCGATTTTTCCAACCTCAACAACGTCATCCCTGATTCGCCGCCAAAGGGTGGCCCCGGTGGCCGCGGTCCAAAGAAAAAAGGGTGATGTCGGTGGGCACGTTGTCGGTGGGGTGCTGGCACGACGGCCTTACTCGTTCGTCGCTCCCGGCACTCCGACGGACTGGGAATTCCGTCGTATGGGTGGAACGGACTCGAAAGTCCACTTACAGGGCCCCCCTCTGCGGCACTCCCTCCCGCGTCCGAGATTCTTCCGAATTGTCCAACTTCCCGTGACATCCATGCGGGCTGGTTGATATAACAGCCGATGGAGTTTGGGAATCGGAGCTCATGACGTTTTCGCCTGTGAGGGGATGGGATCATGCTGACGATTGCGGGGCCGAGTCACGGGGCGGGTGAGTTTTGCGATCGAGTGTCGCGTCGGGACGTGTTGCGGATCGGCACGCTCGCGGCGATGGGAACTGCCTTTGGCTGGACGCTGCCGGACATTCTGCGGGCCGAGGCGGCGGCGGGCGTGAAGACTCCGAAGTCTGTCATCATGATCTACCTGGTCGGCGGTCCGCCGCATCAGGACATGTTCGACCTCAAGCCCGAAGCGCCCAAGGAGGTCGCCGGTCCATGGCGGCCGATCGCGACCCGCGTTCCCGGTTTTGACATTTGCGAGGCATTCCCGCAGCTCGCCCAGATTACCGATAAACTGACGGTGATTCGTTCGCTGGTAGGAAACCAGCATGACCACGACGCGATCCAAGTTTTCAACGGGCGGGATCCGCGAAAGCCCAAGCCGACGGGCGGTTGGCCGCAGTTCGGCACGATGGTGGCGAAAGTCCAGGGGCCAGCGAGGCGGGAGACGCCTCCCTACGTGAGCCTGTGCTACACCTGCACGCACGGACCGTACAACGAGCCGGGGCCGGGCTACTTGGGTATGGCCCACTCGGCGTTGCGCCCCCTGGGCGACACGCGGAAGGACATGGTGCTTAACGGCGTGACGCTGGACCGGTTGGCGGACCGCAACGCCTTGCTGCGTCGGTTTGACACATTCCGCCGCGACGCGGACCAAACCTCGATGATGTCGGGTCTGGACGCCTTCACGGAGCAAGCCATGGGGTTACTCACTTCGTCGCGACTGGCCGAAGCGCTTGATCTTTCCAAGGAAGATCCGCGAGTGGTAGCTCGATACGGAACGGGCGACCCCAAAATCATGATGGATGGCAACGGGGCTCCACGAGTGCCGCAGAGCCTGTTGGTCGCAAGGCGGTTGATCGAAGCGGGCGCTCGCGTCGTTACCTTGAATTACAGTAAATGGGACTGGCACGGCGGGACGAATGCCGAGGGCCGCGCGAACAACTCGATCTTCCTCCGCGAACAAGAAGATTTCCCGGTGTTCGACAAGTGCGTCAGCGCCCTCGTCGAGGACCTGCACGAACGCGGACTGGCGGATGACTGCGCGGTGGTCATTTGGGGCGAATTCGGACGCACGCCGAAGATCAGTCCGATTGTGGGCCGTGACCATTGGCCGCAGGTCAATTGCGCTTTGTTAGCGGGCGGCAAAATGCGGCAT
>JBJTOW010000135.1:0-4526 GCA_046074805.1 Planctomycetota bacterium
GCGCTAATGTTACCTTGTATTTGCCGGGCGGAACACCGTCGCCGAAGGGAAAAGTCCGCATCGTGAATGAACCGTCAAGTTGCAGGAGGCTGCTTGGCTTATCGTCTTGAAACGAGTTGGCCACGTCAGGATGGAAAACGATGGCTCCGGCCGTCAACGGCTTTCCGTCCATGGCCACCTTTCCTGTTACCGGGGCCAACGGCGGTTGGTTGCCACCACACCCCACAAGACCTGCGAGAATCATAAGGGCGGATGGTAAGACCCAGACGAAATCTGTCCACAACGTGGCATTCCGACGCGTTGTTTCAAAACGTTTGTGCGCAGAGGCAAGCGGTTTCATAACAAATTCCCAGCGGCAATGAGCGTCGGTGATCCAGCTTAAAAGGCGGGAATCGGATTGCCATCGGCGGGACGAATCAAATTGAGCATCACTTGTTTGTCAATGGTGAAGCTGATGACGCGAACGCTGCCGTCGACGAGCGCGAATTGAGGTCCACCGGCGCTAGGCGTTCCCCAATTGCCACCGCCGCAGCCGTACGTTCCATCATTCCATGAACCGCCGGACGCGCGATCGGGAAATTTATTGAGCTGCATGTCGCTGTAAAGCTCGTTGCCGCAGCGGCCAACACCGCCATTGCCGCCGAGAATCCACGGTTCGTCCCAGTAGAAGACGCCAGCCCCATGGGCCCGCTGCGCGACCGCCTTTTCGCCAATCGCGATAGTGTTGCTGGTGCCGTCCGTGAGCGATTGCATGCCGTAGACGTTGCCCCAACCGGAGTAGGTGGTGCGAAACACGACTTCGTTCGCGGCGTAATCGGTTCGCGCCGAGGGGCCAGCGCCACTATCGCTGTAGGTCCAGCCAGGATAAACAGGATCAGTCGCTGGCACTTGATGCAGGCCGCGACGCCGCGAAGGCATATAAAAGACACTCAGCGGGGCTCGATAGCATTGGATCGGATCTTCAAAGAGCGCGGTCTGCTCGAGGAAAGGTAGCAGCGAGTAAAATGTCGAGCCCATTTGGAAGCGTGATGGAGTAGCCGGGTTGCCCCAACGCGGGCGGAAGTTCCCATACCCTGGAATCACGGTGTAAACATTGGGAGTCGCCACCACCACGCCATTGGACTGGGTGTTGTACGGAGCCGAGTTAGCCGCGATGCCGGGCGTGTAATCGAACCCGCCGCTCGTCGGCAGGTGCCCATGTGTGTTTTCGAAATTCGCGACGGCAAGTCCCATCTGCTTGAGATTGTTTTGCGACTGCGACCGGCGGGCGGCGTCGCGGGCGGCTTGCACGGCCGGCAACAATAAAGCGACCAAGACGCCAATGATCGCGATCACAACCAGCAATTCAACCAGCGTGAAGCCAGAGCGGTCGCCATGGAAGCGTTGACACGGCATACGAACCTCGCCAGGATGGAGTGTCGCCGTCGAAAGGCCGGGCAAGGGCCCGTCCCCACAGGCGCGGAAAGCTCGCGGATAATCAAACGATCGTTTGAGTATATCGAGGCGGGGGCCGGTCGCAAGCCGGGAGACGGTGTTTCGTCGCGGCAAAAATCTGTGGTTGGACGTCCGGTCAACTCAGTTCCAAGTGGCGGCGGAGTAATCGCGAAATACGCTGCGCGACCCGCTCGACGGCGTCGGCGACCGCCGGTGACAGAGTCAGCTCCCAGGGCGCCGTGGCGGCAAAGTCCACGCCGCCCACGGTGTAGGCGACGATCGGCGCGCAGTGTCCACTCATTTCCACGGCGAGGGCGGCGAGCGTCGCGGCGGTCCAGCGATGGCCGCCATCGCGTGTGGTCGCCGGTCGTACTCGGAAACGGCTGATCAGGCCCGCCGGTCGCCGCGCATCGGCGTCGACGAGCACAACCAAACTTGCGGTCGCGAATCTTTCGGCGAACTCGGGAAGCAGCTGGTGCGCTTCGAGCAGTTCCACGGCAGTTGGCAGTCGGTGTTGGGCGAGTGACCGGAGCACGGCGGGACCGGCCCCGTCATCGCCCCTCGCGGGATTGCCGAAGCCGAGCACCAGCACGTGGCGATGGGTGGGTGGGGGCATCGAGTTGGCCCCTGGGGGCGTGGGGCGATTTACGCGTTATCCGCGCGGACCAGGCGGTCGACGATTTGACCTGCGGCGTCGCGGAGCTGGATTTCCAGCGGCATTTGTCCCCAGGCGTGCGTCGAGCAACTAAGGCACGGATCGAACGCCCGCACGACCGCCTCGACGCGGTTGAGCATGCCTTCCTCGAGCCGCTTTCCATCGACAAAACGTTCAGCGACTTGTTTTACGCCACGGTTCATCGCCAAGTTATTGTGTCCGGTGGCGATGATCAAATTCGCCCACTGCATCAAACCGTCGGGCGAAATCTTGTAGTGGTGGATGATGGTGCCTCGCGGCGCTTCCGAGATGCCGACGCCTTCCAGCCGATTGACGCCCGCCGTGGATTGCACGCGTTCGTCCAGTATCGCCGGATCATCGAGCAAGCGCGCGATTCGTTCTAGTCCGTAGACGATTTCGATCAGCCGGGCCCAGTGGTAGTGGAAACTGCTGGATGGCGCGCGGCCCCAGCGTTCGCGGAAGACGGTTAACGCTTCGTCGGCCAGTGGCGTGCCGCAGCGTTCGGCGCAGATGAGCCGTGCGAGCGGCCCGACGCGATAGATGCCGTCAGGGTAGCCGCCTGGTCGAAAATAGGGCGACTTCAGATAAGACCATGGCTCAACGTGTTCGCCGATATATTCGCCATAGCGGCGTGGATCATGGATATCGACGACGACCGCGCCGCGCGCGTCGCAGACACGCAGCGCCCCGTCGTAGTGCTCAAGCTGTCCATCGGGTCCGACAAGGCCCATGAACAGCGTGGGGAAGTTCGCGAACGATTCGATTTCCTGTTCAAAGCGGTGCACGGTCGAGGCCAGCCAATCGAGTACCCGCCGGGCTCGGTCGAACGCTTCCGCAAGACCCTCGCGGATGGCGTCGCGGTGTTCACGCGTCAGTGGCGCGTTGACGCCTCCAGGCACGCACCACGCGGGATGAATCCGTTTGCCCCCCAGCCGCTCGATGATTTCCTGGCCGAATTTCCGGAGCCGTACCCCATCGGTGGCGAACCCGGGGTTCGCCTTGATCAGCCCGAAGATATTCCGTTCCTTGGGATCGGCGTCCATCCCCAGCAACAGGTCGGGACTGGAGAGATGGAAGAAGCTGAGCGCGTGCGACTGGACGAGTTGTCCGAGATTCATCAAGGTCCGCAGGAGCACGGCGGCGGGTGGAATCTCGACCGCCAACAGGTCGTCGCAGGCTTTCGACGAGGCCATAAGATGGCTGACCGGACAAATGCCGCAAATCCGCGCCATGATCGACGGCATTTCGCGGAGCGGCCGGCCCTCGACGAATTTCTCGAAACCGCGGAACTGTGTGACGTGGAACTGGGCATCCGATACGCGTCCCGCGTCGTCCAATTGAATGGTGATCTTCGCGTGTCCCTCGATGCGGGTCACCGGATTGATCGTGATAGTTTTCGCCATGGTTCTCCTCGGCGTTGGTTAGCGGCCGAAGCGTGTGACGCGGCTGACATCGGGCCGTCGGCCCTCGAGCAATTCGGTGAGCACGAAATAGATCGCGTCGGCGGGCGGTGGACACCCAGGCACGTGCAAGTCGACCTCGACCACTTCATGCACCGGACACGAGCGCGGCCGCAGCGGCGGCACTTGTGTTCGCGGATACCAGCTCACAGCGCCCTGTCCGCTTGGATTGGGTCCGCTTGGAACTGGATCGCGCGAGTCTGGTTCGCTCGGGGCCGCTCCGCGCGAGTCTGGTTCGCTCGCCGCTCTTTCCTGCGCTGGCCACATCGCGTGATCGGCCGTCTCGACGTAGGCGCGGCGCATCAAGTCTTCGATGGCGAAGCCGTTGCGCATCGCGGGGACATTGCCGGTCACTGCGCAGTCGCCAAGCGCGATGAGGAAACGGGTTCGGCGGCGTAGATCGCGCACCTTATGCCAGTCCTCCTCGCTGCTGACCGCCCCTTCGACGATCGCCACGTCGATCGTCGTTGGCAGTTCTTTTGTGTCGACGTAGGGGGACGCGACGACTTCCAGCCGCGACGCGATTTCAATCAGCCGCTCGTCCATGTCCAAAAGCGACATGTGGCAGCCCGAGCAGCCGTCGAGCCACATGGTGGCCAGAGTTGGTTTGGAGGTTGAAGCGCCGGTCATTCGTCGGGCTCGCGCATTACGGTGAGGTAGGGGAGGAACTGCCGCCGCTTTTCCATTTCCGCGACGCTGGTGCCCTTTTCCGACATCGCACCGGTCGGGCAAACATGGACGCATTTACCGCACGAAGTGCAGGTGTCGCTTTCGCCCCACGGCGTGTTCAAATCGCGGACGATCATGGCATGGATGCCGCGGCCCATCACGTCGATGGTGTGGGCTCCTTCGATTTCATCGCACACCCGCACGCACCGCATGCAGAGGATGCAGCGGTTATGGTCCATGCGGAAACGGTCATGCGAGTTGTCGACGCCTAACCGTGGATAGCGGTA
>JBJTOW010000136.1:0-3540 GCA_046074805.1 Planctomycetota bacterium
CGATGGCAAGACGACGCGCAAGACGTTGCCACTCGATAAACAACAACACATCCAGGATCTGTTGGTCCAGTCCGGCGCCCTCCGGCACTTCTCGCGGCTGGATATCGCCCTGCTGCGAACGACGCCCACAGGTGGCAAGCAGCGGATGAACGTCGAATTCGACCGCTCGAAACGCGCCGTCGAAATGCAGTACGACTACTTCATCATGCCGGGGGACGTGCTGTTGGTGACCGAGGATCCATCGACCATCGTGGATGATATGATCAAGAAGAGCGGATTGGTTCGCACGAGCAGCCGGCGTACCAACCGCTAGCTTTGGAATTACCGCTAGCTTCGGAGACCGCCTAATGGGGCGTGATCGGCCAATCACGAAGCGGCAGGGTGGTCGCATTTGCGGACCGCCTCGCGAAGTCCATCGAGGGGATCGCGGGTAGGGATGAATTCGTGCCCGACGTACCCATTGTAGCCGATATCGACGATCGCCTTCATGACAGCCGGATAATTGATTTCCTGCCGATCATCCAGTTCGCCACGCCCCGGATTCCCGGCCGTGTGAACGTGATTGATGAACTCGCGGCATTGCTTGACCCGCGTGATCAGATCGCCGTCCATGATCTGGACGTGGTAGATATCGAAGAGCAAGCCGAGTCGCGGCGAACCGACTTGGCGCAGGATCTCCAGACAGTAGTCGATATGGTCACCTTGATAGCCGGGGTGCCCTTTCATTTCGAGGTCGACCCGGCTGTTGAGCATCTCCAGCGATAGGTTGACCTTTTTCTCCTCCGCGTAGCCGACGATCTGCTTGAAACCGGCCACGCAATGCTTAATGCCGTCCTCGAGCGAGATGACCGCGGGATTTTTCGGCAGCTTTGATAGGTCGGCGTGCTTACCTCCTGCGGGCTCGCCCGTGTCTTGTGCGAAGCCGGTGAATGTGATGACCGTCGGCACGCCAGCCGCCGCGCTCGAGTCGATCGACTTGCGCAGGATTTCCAGGCACATGGCATGGTATTTGGGGTTGTTCATGCCCTGGGTGAACGAATGGCTGCCCGCGATCGCGCAGTCCAGTCCGTGGCGTTTGAGCGTGGCGAAATGCTGCGGCGCGACCAATTCCACGCTTTTGCAACCCAACTGTTTCGCCACACGGCAGGTAGATTCGACATCCCAGTACTTTTGGAAGCACCACTGGACGATCGAATGGTTGACGCCGCCCTGGGGTTGAAACTCGTCGGCGAGGGCTGCGGCGGCAGCTTCGGCCGCGTGGGGACGGCCTAGTCCACCATGGACGCCGGCGGCGATTGCGGCCGCGGCGGCCAACCATCGGCGCCGAGACGGGGCGATTTTAACCGGATTACATTCGTCGCTCATAATCGGCAATCTAGGCGAACTGGTGGTATCGCCGTTAAGTTTCTGGAGATAAAGCAGATCCTCGTCAAAAAAGCGAGGCACCACCGGCGGTGTGAAGGCCGATGGAACAATGCAAAAGGGGGCAGATTACGCGGCCGAAGCGATCGACGTAAATCTATGTGATGCCGATTCTTAGAATGAGCAGATCGGTGGAAGTCTTGTCTGTTGCACCACGAGTCGCGGTAAAACCATTCCGATGATCGATTTGCGGTGAGTACCTCGCAAAAGGACCGACGCGGTAGATTACCACGCGTTTCCGTCCTTTGCGAGCTTAGCGCCTTTGCGTGAGGTTAATCACTCCCCTCGGCGAATCACCGTCGAAAGGATCTCACGCCAAGCGATCGACCCAAGCCTATGTGCCGCCAATTCTTAGAATGCGAACCTCAGAGGACTTCCTGTCTGTCGCAACACGAGTCTCGGTGGAGACTTCGAAAGTCGCTCGCTAGACTACTCGAAAATCGCTTCACGACCGAAAGGATGACATCGCCATGCCGCTGTTCGAATACGAATGCCGTCGCTGCCGAAGCCACTTTGAACTGCTGATTCGGGGCGGCGAAACGCCCGAGTGCCCGTCGTGCCACAGCGTTGAACTGGAGCGCCAGTTGGGAGTGCCGGCGGCGCACGTTCAAGGAGGTGGCCCGCGTGGAGCCGAATTGCCGATGTGCGCGCCGGCGCCGACAGGCGGATGCGGTGCCCCTTGGTGCGGAACGGGTGGCTGCGAACGTTAGATTCCGCATGGGCGTGTGGAATGGAGAGTAAGGTGAACTCGATGAAGGCGGCGTTCGGACTGGGCGGGTTCCTGCTGGTGTGTTTTGTCGTGGCGGGACTGGGGGCGGCCGCGACGACGCCGGAAATCGCCGGCTGGTACCGAACGATCGCCAAACCGCGTTGGAACCCGCCGGATGCGATCTTCGGCCCGGTGTGGACCGCTCTCTACGTGATGATGGCTATCGCCGCTTGGTGGGTATGGCGGCCGGTTGGCTGGCGTGGCGCGACGATACCGCTTGTGCTGTTTTTCGTTCAGCTGGCCTTAAACGGCTTGTGGTCGTGGATCTTTTTCGCTTGGCATCGGCCGGGCTGGGCCTTCGCCGAAATCGTCGTCCTGTGGCTGGTTTTGGCGGCTACGACAGCCGCCTTTTTCGCGCAGTCGCGGGTCGCTGGGTGGCTGATGACACCGTATCTGGCGTGGGTCAGCTTCGCCAGCTTTCTGAATTACGCGATCTGGCGGCTTAATCCGTGAGATTCTCCCTCATTCGGGCGGCGAAGTGACCGATAGCCCGTTCCACTGCGCCGTTGACCCATTTACGGCCCCGCTATAGGCTACGCACCGGGTTTATCTTGCGCGATCGTCCCGTTCGCTACGGGTCGAGGGCGGCGGAGTTAGGCCATGACGGCCGCGACTTCGCTGGCTGGTTCGTTATCCACGCGGAATCACTGCGCCCCAGGGCGCTTAGGTCATACGACATGGAAATTCTGGAAAGCATCGTTGAGGGGGCTGGGACCATCTTCGGAGGTCTGTTGCGCGGGTTCGAACGCAGCGTAACGTCGATGTTCGGGTCGGCGAACGCGCGGTATCTGCGTCGCTTGTGGGCTCGAGTCGAGTCGATCAATGCGCTCGAGCCGTCGATGCAAGCACTCAGTGATGCGGAACTTAAAGAGCAAACCGCTAAGTTCCGGGAGCGACTCGCTCGTGGAGAGACGCTCGACGACATTCTTGTCGAGGCGTTTGCCGTCTGCCGCGAAGGGGGACGGCGGTTCCTCAAGATGCGGCATTACGACGTGCAGTTGATCGGCGGCATGGTGCTGCACAATCGCGCGATCGCCGAGATGGTCACGGGTGAAGGCAAGACGCTTGTCGCCACGTTGCCCGCCTATCTCAATGCCATCGAAGGCCGGGGCGTCCACGTCATTACCGTGAACGATTACCTGGCGCGCCGCGACATGGAATGGATGGCGCCGCTGTACATGGGACTCGGGTTGACCGTCGGGGCGATCCAAAGCGACATGGAGGTCGATGGACGGCAACAAGCGTACAGCTGCGATATCACGTACGGGACGAACAACGAATTCGGCTTCGATTACCTGCGCGACAACATGCGGCCGGCGGCGCGGGGCGACGAACGCTACGACAAACGC
>JBJTOW010000137.1:0-5876 GCA_046074805.1 Planctomycetota bacterium
CCTGACTTTCCGATCAACCGTGGATTCGGACACTCCAAGCTTTTCAGCGATCTCATCGTTCCTGTTTCCCATCAGCCTCATCACTACAATATCCTGAAGCACAGAATCTTTGAGATTTTCGATGAAATCCTTCAGTTCCAATAAGTCTTCAAGTTCTAATACGCATTTGAAGTCCCCAATAGAACATTCGGGAATCTCCTCGCCACCCCGCTTTTGATTCCCCAATTCTCGGTTTCGAGCGATCGCTTTGTCCCGAGTCTTCCGGATTAATATCGCCAGAAATTCATCCCGGTTGCTCAACTCGGGAATATCCCCCGTCGTCGCGCGTCGATAAAGCGTCTGGAAAACACTGATTAACACATCGTCGGCGTCGGCGACGCGTCGGGCCTTAGCTGTTAACCCCTCTGCCACGAGGCCGAGGAGGCGATGGAAATAAGCTTTCCATAACTGCTCCAGCGCAGATTTTCGCGAGGTCTCATCGCCATCCTGGAAGTCGACCAATAACCGCGTGATCGTGCCTTGATACTCGTCATTCATAGTGAATCCCCAACTAGCGTAGACACACGCACCAGCGAATAGGTGAGTGGAACATTAAGCAATCGTAGTCGCCATGTCCGTTAACATCAAGTCTGGCTCATGGTCGCTTGCCGATAGCTTCCCGAACCATGCCCCTGGGGCGAAAACGTTTCATCAGTTGTCGGTTCCCTGGTTGGCCTTCGCAACTTCTGTCGTGGCCGCCAATGCCGCTATGCGATCATGGTTGGCGAGTTATCCGCGAAAAACTTTTTTTGGCGAGATGACGCTATCTGATCGTTTTTTTCGGATTCCCGATGCAGTGGTCGTCGTGGGTCTGTCGGGAAACTGGACGGGATCAGTGAATTCGATCCCGTCGGCCAATGACGCAATTTGAATCGACGCCCCTTGACTGACCAGCTGCTCACGTCTGTCCTCTTGGACAGTTTTTTGACATCCATTTTTGGGGAGGTAATCGGGATGAGCCAGATCGATTGGAACATGGTCAAGCGGGCCGCCATCGCCAAACTTACCATCGGATTGGTTTGGGAAATGGGTAAGCGGGTCTATCGAGCCTATTCGGCGAAACCACCGGAGGTGCCACAGGTCTTTGAGCTCCCGCTGGGGGACATCAATCCCGAGTGGTTAAAATGGCGCGAACGACGTGACAAGTGGCACGATGAATATCGTTACCGCGCGGATTTGTACGACACGGGCCCAGGCGACTCCCAAGGCGCGATGGAATTGGCGGAGAAGGAAACCGCGCACCTTGATCCCGGACCCGAGCCGCCGTTGCTGAAGAAGGATGTTCGTGGTCGCGGGTAACGCGACAACGCCACGCCTTCAAGGCAAATCGCCCCTCATCGCGCGACCATCGCTAGATGTGTCGCGCGATTGCTCAGCGAACTCATGTGCCCGCCATTGACGCTGATGCCGAATTGAATGCCGAAGCGGCCCCTGCCTCAGACCTTAATTCACATCGCCAAAACATCCCATGCAAGTAGCCACCTCGAGGGTTACTCTTCTCGTTTATCGATCGACTCATCGTTATTGAAAGGCGAGCAAATGCTAGACATTATCAATAGAGTGAAAAACAAGCTTTCTGTTATGCCATATGTAGAGGAAAGAAAAATTCCCCATGGAATTGGATTCCTTTTGCGAGGGGCTTTTTTCATCGGCGTTTGGAAGGATTCGCTGATGGTTAAGCTGTCACACAAAGACATCGTCGAAATTCTGTCGATGCCGTTTGTTACGATTTTCAATGAAATCGACAAAGTCTACATCCCCAATGTAGCTTTGGTAGGGCCGCAAGGTATCGAACGTGACGAGCATCTCGATTACTGGATCACCCGCGCCGCGCTGCATGTGGAAATGAAAGAAATGCGTCGCAAAACACATCATGGCCAGCCCCCTACGATCCTCGATCTGGCATCGCCTCCAGAAGAATCCGACCTCAGCGCAACGGAAACTTCATTGCTCGAATGCGAGCAGGCGACGGCCAAGCTCGTGCGTTTGCGAGAGGGCCAAATCTTCAACCTCCAGACGCGTAGCCAACCAGCCATGCTTTTCGTCGCGGAAGGAGAGGCGACTTTTCAAGCTGTCGACAACCAGTCGCCGGCGAAAACTGGAATCTGGTGCTTCTTGCCTCCGTATTGCCAGCTGGCAGTGACAGCTAAATCGGTCTCGGCGATCGTCGTCGTCGTTCTCACCTGACGCAGTGCGGTTCACGGCCTCATGGCTGGTGAGTCAAACAGGGGAATCGATTCGCGGAAGGTGCGGCAGGCGGACCAGCTCGCCGCCGCATCTTCTCTCCTTCACCCCACCAATGCTCTCGTGTTGCCCGACTATTGCTAGTGCGCACAACCCGACCTGATCAGTTACTGAACCCAGCGTCCCCCCCAGCGACTTTCTTCATTGGTGGAAAACAGGAAAGATAGGAAAGAAGGGTTCGCGATGCCGGTTAGATGAAGTTTGACGAAAGTTCTGGTTGGGTGGAATCCGATACTTGTGCGTGTTCGGAAGAGCTGATTCAAGATTTCCGGACGAACGCTCAAGAGGCCCAACCATGACGCCCCGACGACCGTCTAGCTTTTCTATTCGCCCTATTTTCTCGCGGTTCATGGGGTCGCTCGGGGCGGTCGTCGCCGTTTCGGCCGCCCTCGCCCACTCGCCGGCTATGGCGCAGCCCGCTGCGCTTCGGGCGGCTCCTCGTGGCCACTTACCGGGCGGTTCGATGCGTGGCAACGCACCATCGGCGGGATACGGTTTCGTGCCGAAACATGAACAATGGGCCGAGTCGATGGGGTGGCGGAAGAACGACCAGTTCTTCACCGCCGCGGATGGCGATGGGCTTGAGGGGACGGAAGAGCGAGCGACGGCGGGACCGCAACACGGTGGACTGGTGGAAAACGGCGACCTTTGGGATGCCGGTGGCTTCCTGTGCGGAGACCTCTGCCGAGCCGACTTGCGAAACCTGCAGTTACTCGGCGGCGTGCAGGCGTTCACTGGGCCGATGAATCGCGGAGCCCAGGGCAGCTTCGGGTTCTACGAAGGTGTCAATTACGGAGCCCCGATCGCGCTCGGTATTCCCCTGGAAATCGGTTGGCAAGCCGGTTTCCGGGCCACTCAAAGCAATCTTTCCGGGTCCGACTTCACCACCGACAGCCGCCAGCAGTTTTTCGCGACGGGTGGCCTGTTCCATCGCGTGGATCGCGGCTTGCAGTGGGCAATCGGCTATGACTGGTCGCACAATGACTGGTACGTCGACACCGACCTCGGACAGCTCCGCGGCGAAATCAGCTGGAAGGCGAGTTGCGATCACGAAGCGGGGTTAATGTTCGCGATCGGCAATACCACCGACACCGACATACCGGTTTTCCGACCCTCGCAATCGGTCGCCATCGAGACTTGGGAAACGACCGACTGGTACGCCGGATTCTATCGCCACAGTTTCGGGGCGAGCCACGAGAATTCGGTGCGGGCGTTTGTCGGGTTCACGGGCCAAAGCGACGCGTTGCTCGGGGCCGACGCTCTGGTGGCGATCAATTCCGCCTGGGCCGTGCAGGGTGGGCTGACCTTCATGGCACCGTCAGAATCGTCCGGCCCCGGCATCCATGCGGGACACGCTCAGGAATCCTGGAATCTCGCCGTCGGAATCGTATGGACTCCCGGTTGCGCAACGGCGGAACGCGGTTATTACACACCGCTACTTAACGTCGCCGACAACGGATCTTTGCTTGTCGACTGGAAGTAACGTCGACTTTCCGAGTCTTTCACGCGGTCAGACTCGCGATGGGCTTGAAAGTCCGGCGCGTTTCGGAAAGTCAAAATTGCCTCAGGCCCAGGACGTTCTTCGCAACCTTAAAGTCACGAGTTGACAAAGCTGTAGGCTCCCGAAAGAATCCGGCCACCCTCGAACCGACGATGGTCAAGCCGCCGTCCTGCGGCCGTCGCCAACGGGTTTCCGTTTAGGTGGTCCGGGGATTCCGCTGGGAGACGCCGACTGTGGGAAATTCAAGGCGACCGCGCTGGGTCCAGACGCTGGCCTTGGTCAGCTTGGGACTGGGGCTGCTCGTCGGTAGCGGTTGCCCGGCCCCGACTGATCCGCAAACGAACGGACCAAAAGGGTCCGGGACTTTGAGCGGTAGCGGCCAACGCGACGACGCGACAAACGCCAGTCGTGCCGCGACGAACAATGGTGACGCGCAAGCCGGTGGCACGATCGGTGGCAAGGCTGTCCTCGGCTCTGGTGGTGGTTCCACGAGCCCGTCCGGTCCTCCCCTGCGGCTGCTCGTGGTCGACGATCCCGATTTCGTCCGCGAGTTCGATCGCGAGTGGCGGACGATTTCGGACGAACCGCTGGAGATTCGGAATGTGACTAGCGTTGAACTCGGCGCGACCATGCGTTTGCCTCCCGGCGATGGCGTCGTGTTTTCCGAGGGCCTCTTAGGACAGCTTGCGGAAAGTCGCCAGATTGTCCCCTTGCCCGCAGCCTTCTGGGACAGCGACCGGCTCGCTCGACGCGATCTGCTGGAAACGGCTCGTAAGCGGGAAGCGTTTTGGGGACAGCAGCCGTATGCCGTGCCGCTGGGCTCAAGTATGCCGGTCTTCCTTTACCGCCAGGATCTGTTTGAAGCGTTGCAGCTCAGTCCGCCGCGGGACTGGCAGGAATTTCAAATGCTGGCGGACCGACTGCGAAGCCGGCCCGATCTGCCTCAATCCGAAGCCGCATCGACGGATCGTAAGCCAGGCGAATCCGAGGAAGCGTGGCACGGCGTACTGGAACCGCTGGCGCCCGGGTCGGCGGCGATCACCCTGCTCGTCCGCGCCGCGGCCTATGTTCGCCATCCCAATCAGTATTCGACGCTGTTCGATATCGTGACGATGGCACCTCGAATCGACGGCCCGCCGTTCATCCGCGCGCTGGAGGAACTGCAGGCCGCTCATGCGATGAATCCAGGTCCGGCTTTAGAACGCGATATCCACGCGGTTCGCCGCGAGCTATTGGCCGGTCGAGCGGCAGCGGCGATCTGCTGGCCGCAACCCGGCGCGACGGCGTCGGCTTCCGGTGATGGCTCGGGCGATGCCGTTCGCGAAGCTAGATTCGATGGCGGGGTCGAAGCGGGCTGGATGTTTGGCGTCGCGGCTGTGCCTGGCTCCAAGGTGGTTTTCAATGCCGATCAACGAAAATGGGAGGCGCGTCCCGAGGAGGAACTGCGGGAACCGGTGCCCGTTTGGGCCATTTCCGGGAGATTGGGGGGAGTGATGGCCACGTCGCGGCGTGGCGGCGCGGCCGCCAATCTGCTGGCGTTGGTGGCGACCGCTGACTGGGGACGAAAGGTGCTCGCTAGCGGCCCTCGGGCGGGCGTAAGCCGACTTTCGCAGTTGGAACGCCCCGACGATTGGGTTGACTCCCAATTGGCGGGCGAACCGGCGCGTCAGTTCGCGAAGGTCGTCGCCGACTCGCAGCGGCTTCCGGCCTGGATGGCTGTGCCGCGGATTCCCGGCCGCGACCGATATCTCACGGCACTCGACGAGGCGGTCCGCAAGGCGGTTCGAGGCGAACGTTCCGTCGCCGAATGCCTGGAGGAAGCCGCCACGGCCTGGCGTGGCATCACCAATGAACTGGGCCGCGACGCCCAAAAGAAAGCCTACCGGCGATGCCTCGGCATCGAGCCCTAACGATAATCGACGACGCTAAGTTTCCGCTTGCTGGTTGGCCCGAGTCACCATTCCGCAAGACGGTTTCGGCGGCGACGTCTTTGGAGTGCGGCGCCCGCAGGCGCCGCTATTGCGCCGCCGGCGAGTTAAGTTGTCCGTGCGATCACGCGTTCCAAGGTCGTGCCGCTCGTGAGGCGTTTGCG
>JBJTOW010000138.1:0-5228 GCA_046074805.1 Planctomycetota bacterium
GGAAACTATTGACATCGTGGTCCTCGTTGAGCAGCAATCGGTCGCCCGCGAGCACGGGGGAACTGGCCGAGCCGAATTCATCTTGGAAGGGTCCAATCGGTTTGGACCACAACAGTTTGCCCGCCGTGTCGTAGCACAGGAGACCATAGCTGCCGAAGAACGAGTAAACCCGTTGACCGTCGCTGGCTACCGTGGCGGCGGCGGGACTGCCTGTGGGATGGAACGCCTCCAAGCGAGTCGCGGGCGCGACTTGCCGCCACTTTTGACGCCCGGTTGCCCGGTCAATCGCCACGGTCGTGAGTTTCTCGTCTTCGAACGTCGTCAGGTAGATCGCGTCGCCGGCGACACAGGGAGTGGAATGGCCGGGCCCCAGCGGCACTCGCCAAAGCCGCACCCCTTCGCGGCCCAGATCATCCGGCAAAGGCCGCTGATCCTCCGTGGCAACGCCTTGGTTCGAGCGGAAGAATCGCGAGGAAGCGGCGGCCGCGGTTTCTGCCGCCCCAGCGGTCAAGGGGGGCGGCGCCATGCTGGCGATCGATATCGCGCCGGCAACCAGGGTGTTGACGGCCCAGGCGGCGGCGCCGCCGGTCCAGCCAGCGGCGAAGTTGGAGGCACGGCGCGTGAAAAAACCAGAGAAAAAGCGAGTGGAAAAGCGGGCGCCTGCGAGCTGGTCAGGTTGGGCCAACACGGCGGAAACTCCAGGAAAGGAAAAAAATTTCGTCGCGGTACCGGCGGGAAAAACGGCGAGTATAACGTCGCGCGGCCGGGGAGAATGTCACAATCGATCGCCAACGGCTAAGAAAAAAATGCGGTAGGCGAAGAGGAACAACGCCCTGGCGGGAAGTCTTCGACGGACAACGTGGACTATGGACGAAACAACTCGACAAGCCGCGCGCTACTGGACCTTGGCGCAGCCCGCCGTGTCCGCGTTTGTGGCGGCGGTCGTCCATGATTTCCGCGATCGGGACGATGTTTTACAGGATATCGCGGTGGCTGTGCTCGAATCGTTTCCCGCGTACGATCCGGCTCGCCCCTTCAACGCTTGGGCGATCGGCGTCGCTCGCAATCAAGTCCGGCTGTACTTGCGTCGTCGTCGCCGAGATCGCTTGGTGTTCGACGAAGCGACGATCGCCTGTTTGGCCGACGCCTTCGGAGAAATCGACTCCGAGCAAGTTCGGCGGCTCGATGTGCTACGCGAATGCCTCGCGATGCTCGCCAACCGCGCCCGTGGTTTGTGCCAACTGCGTTACGAACAGGATTTGAAGCCGGCGGCGATCGCCGACCGCGTCGGTATGACGCCGAACAGCGTGGCGAAGGCGTTGCAACGGATCCGCGATCAATTGCGGGAGTGTCTCGACCGCCGCGCCCCAGCGTCCTAACCCTAGCATCCGCTCGAATCTTCGGACACTCGCCGACCATGAATGACGATTCCCAAGCGTGGATCCACGGTTATCTGGACGGAACGCTGACAGACGCCGAGTTCGCGGCGTTTTCAGCATGGCTGCGGGATGATCCGCGAAACGCCCGCCGGTTTGCCGATGCCGCGCTGCTCCACAATCGGCTGGCCGAACTCCACCAAGGTCCCGTCGCGATTCGCCCTCCCAGCGTTCCGATGGCCGAAATCGTTGGTGAAGCGATCGCCGAAATCAGCGACTCGAAGCAACGGTCGGTGGAAACTCGGGAGCCCATAGCGATTGGCCTCCCCGCTATCACGTCCACCGTGACAGCCCCGATCGTGACATCCCCGATCGTGACATCCCCGATCGACACCGTTCGCCGCGTGCACGGGAGGACGGTGCGCCGATGGATGATCGCGGGTGGAACGCTGGCCTTGTCCGCGATCGTCGTGGCCGCGTTGGCGTTGTTCCAACACTCGACAGGCACGGTTTCGGCCGCTACTCGCGAGCTGACTCGCGTCATCACCGCGCAGTCGCGGTCGCCCTGGAGGTCGTACCAAATTGTCGTGGAAAGCGAGCGGTCGCTGCCTGTGAGAGGCGATCGACGGCGCGACGTCGACGGACGGCCTCCCAAGCCGTTGTTGAACGAAGCGAAGCTCTATGTTGGCCCGGACGGCCGGTTCGTGCTGATTGGAGGCAAGCTTGCCGGTGGCTGGATCGCGGGCAGCAACGGCGGGCAAAGTTGGTCGGTGCGGGGCACGGAGCCGGTCCTTGTCAGTGACGATCCGCTGCATTTTCGCCGCGATGTTCCGGGCCATGAGCACGCCATGCCGCTCAATGATTTGGAAGCGATGCTTCAACGTCTGAGTGAGTCGTATGAGGTCGTTGTCTTGGACGACAGCGAAGACGCCGAATACATCGATGAAAAGGCGGGCGGCAGCGACGCCGCCGACTCGGAAGCCGTGAGCCCTCGACAGGGAGCGGAATTGCCTATCGGTTCGAAATCTGTCGCTCCAACCAACAAACCGTCAGCGGAAAAACCGTCGGGGCCAACTGCGTCCTCGAACGGTTCATCGAGGCGGTTGCTGGTGGCTACCAAACGTCGCGGCCAACGTGGGCCACGGCAGGTCGAGGTGGCGTATGACGCCGCGACCGACCAGTTGTTCGCGATTCGTTTTGTCGACATGCCTTATGGCGCCAACCGTCTTACGCTGCGTCTGGAACCGCTGCCCAGCATGCCAGCCGCGCGCCAGGCGAGATTCTTTGAGCACTCGGCTCACCATTCCCCGGATCGGCCCGTGGAACGGTTGCCCGGCGGCCTGTAATGGGCGGCCCGGGATAGGCGGCCCGGGATAGGCGGCCCGGGATAGGCGGCCCGGGCTAGGCGGCCCGGGGTAGGAGGCTTATCCGTTCACGGGACGACCGTCGCGTATCGTAACCAGAGTCGCCGGTTTGTCGGTGGCGTTTTTGCTTTCCATACGATGGACTTCCCAGTCCGTCGCGAGCCCTTCGGCGACTGTCACCTGGAAACTCGCAATTTGCCGCCTCCGCTCACTCCTCGCTCTTCGTCTTCCGGCCCATGGCGATGTCGAACCCGTTGATAGCCGGGACCATCATAGCGGCGGTTGTGAAACCGTAGGCGGCGACCGTCACAAAGAATACGGCGAGATAATGATGCAATGAAAAACTTGTGATGGCGTAGAACGTGGAAAATGGCAAGGCCATCGACGCCATGGTGATGGCGGCGGAAGGGTTCCGCGAGCCCAAGGCCACATAGAGTCCAAGACTGCCACCCAAAATCACCATGAAGAACTGAGCTTGTTGGGTTTGGAACGAACCGCTGAACGAGATCATCATCACCATGCATGTAATGATGCCCAAGAAGAGAAAAAACACCGTCCCAAGGCTTACGCCGATCGCCGTTCGCGAATTGGCGTAGATCATGCCGCAGTGGATGCCAAGCATGACAACAAAAAGAATGACTGTGGCCAACCCGCCCGCGAGGAATAGAAGATCCTCCAGCGACAGTCCGCCGTTCCACCACAAATAGCCGCACAGTCCTAGCGGCAAGAGGCTCATCGGCCACGTCACGTACAATATGCCGCCGATCTTGCCGAGCACGAATTCCTTCGGAGTCAAATCGGTGACAAGGAGCAGGTCGAGTGTCTGGCCGTCGCGTTCGCTGGTGATGGAAGTCACCGCCAGCGCCGTGACAATCACGGCGCTAAGCAATAGGAATGGGGCGAGTGGGCGAGCGGCGGGCGGGATGATCGCGGCCAATTCTTCGCCCCGGCGCGAGGCGGCTCCCGAGTCTATGGTTTGTTGTAAACCGGCCGCCGCCAACAGGAACAACAAACCGTACACCAAGCGAATGACCAGCACCTTGCGACCGTACGCCCATGTGCGGATCTCGCGCCAGAGAATCGGGTTGTCCCAAACAACTCGGCTGTTCCCCAGCGACCGTTTCCGCCTCGAGTCAACGTGGGTCTGCCGGGCCGCCTCATCGCCGTCGCTCGACGACGCAGCGCTCGACGACGCAGCGCTCGCTAGGGCCATGCCCGAATCGGCGCCCGGATTGCGGCCAACTCCCGGACCGGCACTGGCGCTCACACCTTCGGCGGCGTCTTCCGATTCCACTGGGACGATGGGCATCAATTCACGCGATGGATTCCAGACGCGGACGCACGCGATCGCGATGGCGTTCAGGAGCAGGGCGGAGGTCGCGGTAGTGGCCAGATAGAGCAAAATGCCGAGTCCGTGGTTGGTGGCGTCGGTTGTCGCGGCGGTCCCGACGAGCGGCCGCGCGGCGGCCAGGATCGCGCGCCAGGGACTCAAAGCGACCGCCCACGTGCCGCACGACAATCCGGCCGCCCGTTCGAACAATCGGCCGCTGGCGACAATCTCCCCCACCGCTACCCAGAGCACGATTCCCAGGAATGTCAGGGCGAGCGTTTGGAAGGTTTTTTCGCGCCACAACGCCAGTGTCGAACCGAGACTTGCGGCCGCGACGGCCGTGGCCAGGGTGATCGCGGCGCTGCGCCAGACCTGGGCCGGATCGACGCCGCCGAACAGCGTCACCAGCAGGAACAGCGGGATCGCCACGACGATCATCGTCACGACGTCCAGCAGGCTGGCGAACAGTTTTCCCAGTACCAACTCGGAATTGCGGAGGCGGGTGAGTAGCAGCAGGATCAGGGTGCGGCGATCCTTCTCCAGAGCCACGGCGCTGGCTGAACCAAGGGCGGCCAAGAACGTGATCAAGGCGAGTTGTAGCGGCGCAAGCACTTGGAAAAGGCTGGCGCCGAACCGCGCCATGTCACCCACATTGCGGATGATCTGCGTGCCCGCGACGACCAGCCAAGCCGTACACATCAATACCAAGAGTGCGGTGACGTAAACCGCGCGTGTTAGATAGTGCTGCGGACGCCTGGGCGTCGTGACCAATTCGCGAGCGAAAACGGGGCCGATGAACACGGTAGCCGGTTCCTCTAAGGAGCGTGGTCTTTCCAATCGCGGAACAGCCACCGGAGCGATTCCGGCATGAGGGCGCCGCCATGCTTGCCGTTGTGGCCGCCATCGCCCATCACGAAGCGGTAATCATACTGGCTGGCTTTGAGCGCGGCGTCCATCTGGCGGTTGGCGAGCGGCCAATTTCCGAAGAGATTGTCGAGATCGTTTTCTCCCTCCTGCAAAAACGCTCGGAGCGGCTTTTTGGGCAGCTTGCGGATCAAACCCGGATAGGCGTAACCGCCTCGGATGTTGGTGAAACTGCCAACATGGCTGAGCACCCGGCGAAACTCGTCCGGCCGTTCCCACGCCGCCGTCCAAGCG